>CAYZKF010000025.1:0-13360 GCA_964479135.1 uncultured Acidimicrobiaceae bacterium | reverse complement strand
TCCATGCATGATCGACTCTGAACATCTGCCGGGCAAACATGCCCGCCGCCAGCGCGATCAGCGCTCCGGCAGCGATGAACATGCCCAGGTACCAGACCTCGGCTAGACCGCCAAGGAACCAGTCCACCGGCACGTAGTACATCCAGGCCCCAACAGCTGCCGCCGCCAGCCCCACGATCCCGAGCATCCACTCGGTGAGGAGCACTCGGCGCGGCACGCGGGTGAAGTCTGCCGTCTGACGCTCTCTCAGAACCGTCATGGCATACACCTCCCTTCGTCGGCCTCGCCCATGTCTTGGGCTCCGGCCGCCCAGATCGTCGCGAACGCCGCCCGGCGCGACCAGGGTATTTGGTCCCGATCAGAAGACTGAACACCCTCCGAACTGTCCCGGCAGTTCTAGCCTTCCGGGATGCGCCGGCCCAACCATGCCCTCCGCTGACCCGCAATGGCCCCGGGCCGACGCCTGGCTGGCCGGCGACGCCGACCACCCCGACCTCCTGGTGGTCGGGGTCCCCTCGTCGACAGCTTCCCTGACGCCATCGAGAGCCGACCTGGCCCCGCTGGTGATGAGGGAGCGACTCAGCCGTTTCTCCACCTTCCACGGCGAAAGCGAAGCCGACCTGAGTCGGGTACCGGTTCGCGACCTGGGCAACTGGCCGGTGTCGCCCCTCGACAAGGAGGAGATGCCGGTTGCAGTCCGTGACCTCGCCGCCTCCCTCCCCACGGCGGAACTGGTGGTCTTCCTTGGTGGGGACAACGCCATAACCCGGCCTCTGGTCGCCTCATTGGAGGATCTGGACCGGGTGGGTGTGATCACCTTCGACGCCCATCACGATGTGCGCTCCCTGGACGCCGGCCCTACCAACGGCACCCCGATCCGGGGGCTGATCGAAGAGGAGGGACTGCCCGGGGACAATGTGGTCCAGATCGGGATTCACTCGTTCGCAAACTCCGCCCCCTACCGCTCGTACTGCGAGGAGCAAGGGATCGAGGTGATCACCATGACCGATGTCGAGACCTCGGGTATGGCCACTGCAGTCGACCGGGCGTTCCAGCATCTCGACGACTGCGACCGGGTCTACGTCGACGTCGACGTCGACGTGCTCGACCGTGCCTTCGCCCCGGGATGTCCCGGGTCGAGACCTGGAGGCCTCGGTATAAGACAGCTCTCCCAGGGAGTCGCCCGGTGCACCGCCAACCCCAAGGTGGTGGCCCTCGACCTGGTCGAGGTCGACCCCGAGGCCGATGTAGGCCATGTCACAGTCGACGTCATGGCCCATCTCTTCCTCACCGCGGTTGCCGGACTGGCCCTACGGGAGGGTCCCACCAGATGAGGCACCGGAGAATGGAACGAGCAGGGCTCGAGGATCTGCCCGACTCGACCAAGGCCCGACGCGCCGAGTTGGTCGGCGTTCCCGTCTCAGCGACAGACCACCAGGAGTGAGTCACCGAACTCGTGCCACTTGTAGTCGGCGGCTACCGCCTCGCGGTAACACCGCTCCACCATCTCTCGCCCCGCCACGGCCTCCACCAGATCGAGATGAGAGGATCCGGCTTCATGCCAACCGGTGATGATCCCGTCGACCCCGGCGACTCCCCGCTGCGGGGTGACTATCAGGTCGGTCACCCCGGCTCCGGGATGGAGGACGCCGTCAGTGTCGGTCATCGTCTCCACGGCGCGCACGGTCGTGGTCCCCACCGCCACCACCCGACCACCGGCGGCACGTGCCTGGTTGACCACCTTCGCCGAGGCCTCCGGTATCCGGTACCGCTCGACATCGGGGATCTCGCCGGATTCGAACGAGGCCACCCCACAGTGGAGCACCAATGGGGCCACCTGGACGCCGGAAGCCACCAGCGAGGTGATGAGCCTGGTGGTGAAAGGACGCCCGGCGCTCGGCATCTCCGCCGAGCCGGGCTCGACGGCGTACACCGTCTGGTAGTCGGACATCGGCCAGGCTGCCGCGGCGTGAGAGTATCGGATGGGACGACCATGACGCCGGAGATAGGCGAGGGGATCGCCAAACCCCTTCAACTCGGTGATCCAGAGCCGGGGCGACCGGGGGTCCCGGGTGAGCAGCACTGCCTCGGCTCCACCAGGAAGAGTCACCGCACCTCCACCAAACTCACGCCACGATTCGGAGCCCACGCCGGTGGGACGACGGGGCTCGACCGTCCAGATCTCTCCGGCTATCGGTGACGACAGATGTAGACGGACCTCGCCCTCGCTGCCGACGCCGTCAAGGGCAGCAGGCACAGCCGCCGAGACGTTCACCACTAGGACGTCCCCCGGCATCAACGCCTTTCCGATCCCGGCAAATCTGTGGTGACTGATGGTCCCCCCAGCGACGTCGGCGACCATCATGGCGACGTCGTCGCGTCGACGACCGTCCCTCTCCGGTGGTGTGCCCGCCGACGATCGGTCGGGGAGGTGGAAGTCGAGGGGAGCAAAGACGTCGAGACTCATGAGGCAGCCTCGGCGAGGGCACCGAGCCGATAGCGACCCGACGCCGGGCGTTCGGCTATCAGCTGGATCAACCCGGGGACGATCTCCTCGGGGGGAGGCCGGTCGGAGATGTCCTCCCCGGGGAACGCCTCCTGATGCATGCGGGTGTTCATGTCGCCGGGATCTACCCAGTAGACCGAGAGTCCGGGATGTTCGGCGGCGAGGATCCGGCTCATCTGTTCGAGGGCGGCCTTCGACGAGCCGTAACCGCCCCAACCTTGGTATCCCTCGACGGCGGCATCCGAGGTGACATTGATCACCGTCCCGCCACCTTCGCCCAACAGGTGGAGACAGGCCTGGGTGAGGGCAAGGGGGGCAAAGACATTCACCTCGTACACCCGGCGAAGCACATCCAGCGGGTACCCGGCCAGCGTTGGCTGAGGGCTGGGACCGAGCAGAGAGGCATTGTTGACCAGGAGATCGATCCCTCCAATCCGCCGGGCCTCATCGACCAGGTCTTGGCGGTGCTCCGGGTCGGCCACATCGCCGGGGATGGCCACAACCCCACTCCCCAGTGGAGAGACGGCCTCGACGAGATCATCTCCATCCCTGGAATCGACCACCACACTCCAGCCGTCGCCGGCCAACCGCCGGGTCAAGGCCAGCCCAAGGCCCCGGGAGGCCCCGGTGACGATGGCGACACTCATTCCCCCCACCCCTCATAAGGAGGCGCGGTTCCCGCCTGTTCGGTCCACACCTCGCGCAATGCCGAGCACATCCCGTCGGAGAAGGTCAGGAACAATGTCCCGGTGGACACCGAGACCGCTCCTCCGTCGGTGAGGGAGACCCACCACTCGACCGCGGCCCGATCACCGTCGACAACCGCCGACCCGACATGCCAGTCGAGATCTGCCTGCCCCGCAACCGCTCTCTCCCAGTAGTCGGCTATGGCCGCTCGTCCCTGCAGCGATGGCCGAAAAGGGTGATGGCGATAGACCGCGTCAGGAGTGAACAGGGCAGCGGCTTGGGAGGAGTCGCCGTCCTGCCATGCGGTGAACAGGTCGGTAACCCAGGTTTGCACAGCTCTTCGATCCGTCATGGACGAGAAACTACAACTTAAGGCTAACTTGAAGTCAAGGGGGGGCCGGGAAGCACTCAGCCTCCGCTGACCGGGTCCTCGGCCCCGATGGGGAGCGGCCCGTCGGTGGTACGGGTCTGGAGGAAGCCTTGTGGCAACCGGACAGGACGCGGGCCATGGCTGTGCCCGCGGACCATGGTGTGAGCCTCGACCGGATAGGGGACGTCGAAGTCGAGCTTGCCGACCAGATCACCCAACTCGTTGAGAGATGACACTCGGGCAAAGGCGTCACGCAACACCGGGCCCACCGGAAACCCCTTGAGGTACCACGGGGGATGTTTGCGAAAGAGGGTCATCCCCCGCTCCCCGAAGTGATCGACCAGGAGCCCGGCGTGACGGACCATGATCGCCCCCACCTCCCCGAGGCCGGGAGGCTGCTCCGGGATCCGGCCGGCCATCACGTCGGCGAGGTCGCGGAACAGCCAGGGCCGACCGAGACAGCCACGACCCACCACCACTCCGTCGCAGCCGGTGGCGCTCATCATCTGCACGGCGTCGGCGGCGGTCCAAATGTCACCGTTGCCCAACACCGGGATCGTGGTCACCGCCACCTTCAGAGAGGCGATGGCGAACCAGTCGGCCTCGCCGGAGTAGAGCTGACGAGCCGTGCGTGCGTGGAGAGCCACCGCCGCCGCCCCCTCCTCTTCGGCGATCATTCCGGTCTCGATGAAGGTGAGGTGATCCTCGTCGACCCCCTTGCGGAACTTGACCGTGACCGGGACCTGCCCGGCGTTGGAAACCGCAGCCCGGATGATGGAACGGAAAAGGTCGGTCTTCCACGGCAGCGCCGCCCCGCCGCCATGCCTGGTGACCTTGGCCATGGGGCAGCCGAAGTTCATGTCGATGTGATCGACCCCCATGCGGTCGACGAGCAAGGCCACGGCGTCGCCCAGCGATCCCGGGTCGGTCCCGTAGAGCTGGATGGACCGGGGCCTCTCGTCGTCGGCGAATCGAACCAGGTCATGTGTCTTCTCGTTGCCCTCGACCAGCCCCCGGGCTCCGATCATCTCGGAGACGTAGAGCCCGGCTCCGAACTCCCGGCAAAGCCGTCGGAAGGGCGCGTTGGTCACACCCGCCATCGGGGCGAGGACGACCGGCGGGTCGACGGTGAGAGAACCGATGTTCAGTGCCACGGAGCCAAGGGTACCCATGCCGTCAACTCAAGTTGACATCGACATCGTGTCAACCTAGGATGACAGCCGATGGCCGAACGCACCGCTCTGTCCGCACCAGAACACGACGACCCGGCGCAGGGCCTGGAGGCGGTGGTCGCCCTGCGCCGTCTCGCCGATGGCCTGGAGGAGAAACATGTCGCCACGGCACGCCGGGAGGGATGGACCTGGCAGCAGATCGGCGACGCCCTCGGGGTGTCACGACAGGCAGTCCACAAGAGGTATCGGAGGTAATCCATGTTCGAGCGGTTCACCCGGGAAGCAAGGCGCACCGTGGTCCTCGCGGCGTCGGGTGTCGACCCGGCGACGATCAGGGAGGGCCTGCTCGACCGGTTGGGCAAGGCTTCTTAGAACGCAGCCAGGTCGTTTTAGAACGCGGCCAGGTCGTTCACGTTGTGGAGGCGGACCTGGCTGTGGGAGGCCGGCTTGCCGTCATCCTCCCGGGTGATCCACACCTCCCAAAGCTGTTGGGTGCGTCCCCGATGGATCGGGGTGGCCTCGCCGAGAAGCACCCCTGAGGTGGTGGCACGGAGGAAGTCGGTGGTGTTGTTCACCCCGACTGCCCCCGCCATGCCCTGGGAGATCGCCCACATCACGGCCCCGGTCGATGCCAGCGTCTCGGCGAAGGTGCAGTAGACGCCACCGTGGACGACCCCGTAGGGCTGATGATGGGTCTCGTTGATCACCAGTCTCCCCCGTGCAACGTCTTCGGCCCACTCGGTCAATTCGATCCCGGTGTGACCCACGTAGGTGACCCGATCGACGAAAGGGCTCTCCATCAGCTACCACAACCCAAGCTCAGTTGGAGGGTCGGTCCGAGATCGTCATCGACATACTCCCAGACCTCGACACCGAGGCCTTCGTAGTAGGCGGCGCTGATCACCACCTCCATCTTGGCATCTCCGTTGAGGTCGGCGACTCCACCCACGCTGAACCCGATGACAAACGAGTCCTCGTCGGTGATCACCGACTCCCCGAGGATGGCGGTCTCGACGGTCCCCTCGACGATCTTCCGGAGGAAGACGATCGAGTAGTCGCCGACCCGGGGGAAATAGCTGCCCTGGATATCTTCGGCCACCACCAGGACCTCGTTGACCCCGTCCCCCTCCAGATCGGTTCGGTACAGCTGCTTGATCCTCGGGTTGGGCACAACGAGACCCCGCTCGGCGAGAAGTCCCCGCGCCACCTCTGCATAGGTCCCGTTGTCGATGAATGACTCGAACAGGTGGGGCTGAATCTCCCAGGCTGCCGAGATGGCGACGCCGTATGGACCTGGCCACTCCCCGAGGAGGTGACCGCCAACGAGGTCGACGCCAAGCAGACCCAGAGGCTCACAGACCAGGTCCTGAGGGCCGCCGGTGATGACCGCGCTCGGCCCCAGAGCTGCCACCTGATAGTCCTCACCACCGACGACAGGCAACTCCCCTTCCTCTTCGGCCCACACCCAGACGCTGCCGTCCCACCAACCCAGGGCGCCGAAGCCGGTGGTGATCAAAGGCTGGTCGGCCCAGTTGCCCTCGAGACCCGCCGAAGAGGTGGTCGTCGTCGGTGGGAGTGTGGTGGTCGTGGTCGAGGTCACCGTGGTTGTAGTTGGCGACGGGAGGGTCGTGGTCGCCGGGACGGTAGTGATGACAGATTCGCTGGTGGTAGTGGCCCGCGTGTCGTCGGGGCTGCAGGCCGCCACCGACAAGACCACGGCGAGGACCGCCCTTCGCATCGCCCTCAAGCTAACCGGCTCCGCGGAAAGAGCCCAGTCGATGCCCGAGCCGACCGAGCAGTCTGGGAAGGAGATGAACCGGGAGCCCGATCACGGTGTAGGGACTGCCATGGACTGCCTCGACATAGAGGCCTCCCGCTCCCTGCAGGGCATAGGCGCCCGCTTTGTCCATCGGCTCGCCCGACCCCACATAATCGACGATCTCGTCATCGGTCATGGGGAGGAAGACCACCTCGGTGACATCGACCGTCGAGTAGACCTCCGGCCGCCCCCGGTGGCCGGCCACCGCCAAACCGGTGACCACTTCGTGGCTCTCGCCCTGGAGGCGCCGCAACATGGCCCTGGCCTCCTCGGGATGGACCGGCTTGCCGAGGATGCGACCGGCGTGGGCCACCACGGTGTCACATGCCACCACCACCAATCCGGTCCCGGCTACCGCCAGCGCCTTCTCCCGGGCGAGACGCTCCACGTAGGCCTGGGGAGTCTCGTCGGGGTGGCGGGACTCGTCGACATCAGCGGGCACCACGTCGAAGACCAGCCCCAGGGTGGAGAGGATGTCAGCCCGACGTGGCGAAGCCGAGGCCAGGACCAGCTTCACACCAGTCTCCCCCGACGGATCACCTGGACCGGATGGGCGAGGACCCCCGGCTCCACCAGGGGGTCGGCCGGGAAGAGGACGGCGTCGGCAGGGGCACCGACCTCGAAACCCGCCGGCCTGCCCGTGGCCCGAAACCCCGAGAAGGAGACGGCGTCGACGATCTGAGCCGGCGACATGCCGTACTCCCCCATCCTGAGGGCCTCGGCGGCAACCTCGGCGGGTGCACCGACCAGATCGGTCCCCGCCAGCACATGGACTCCTGCCTCCACCGCCCTTCCCAACAGTGAGCCGGCGTTGGACAACCCTTCGGTGAGCAGCCGGCTACCACTCGATCCCTCGGCGAGCTGGGCGATGGTGGCCTCGACACGGAGGAAAGTGGGCACCCACATCCCCGATCGCGCCCCCAACACCACGATGTCCTCTTCGGTGAGAAACAGCCCGTGCTCGATGGAATGGACTCCGGCGGCCACCGCCATCGATGGCACATCACGGGCCATGGTGTGGATCGCCACCTTGGCCTCTCGCGCCGATGCCACCTCGACTGCCATTCGGAGTTGAGCCTCGTCGAAATTGGCCACCGGTCCCACTCCCTTCCGTGGCCAGTCTCCGACCAGCTTCACCCACCCTCGGCCCGCCTCGGTCTCGGCGGCCACTGCGGCCTCCAACTCCTCGGAAGTGACTTCACGGGCGAAGTCGGGGTAATAACCCCCCACCGCGGCGATGAGGACCGCGGCGGCTTCGATATCGGGGCGCTCGTCGGCGGGCATGACCTCGGCGAGACGGACGGCGACATCGTCGGTCCAGCCTTTGTCGAGGAGAAGCATCACTCCTGCCCGCAAAGCCTGGGCGGCCCTGGTCATCGCCCCGTCCGAGGAACCCGGGCGGTAGTCGAGCTCGGCGGCTGATATGTGAGAGTGGGCATCAACGAGCCCGGGTAGCGCCCAGAGACCATCCCCCAGCACGAGAGCGGCGTCGCCGTTCGGCTCTGCCCATCGCCGGTCGACCACGTCACGAACCAATGACTCCCCACCGGGGAGGCGGAGTACCACCCTGACAGCCATGATCAAACGGTAACCGCAGCCTGCTCTGCATAATGAGCGCCAATGCACCGGGCGATCATCCTTCTCTGTCTGTCGCTGGCCGCCTGCTCCGGGGGTTCGGTGGCCGCCACCACCACATCCGGGTCAGAGACCACGGTCACCATCTCCCCGGTCCCGCCCACCACGACCCCAGCTGTCCCCGTCGAGATCCAGGGGTGCAACGCCCCGCCGGTGACATTCTCGGCGATGTGCCAGGTCTACCAGCTCATCCAGGACTGGCACGTCGATCAGCCTCTCGACCCGGCGTGGTTGGCCGACCTGGCGATCTCGGCACTCGACGACGAGCTGGGCGCCCTCGAAACGGCGCCGGCCCCCCGGACCCTGTTCTGTGCCATCCCCGACCCGGCGTTCTCGGACTTCTGCACGCGGGTTGGTGAGCTAGTCGCCCGGTCGGGTGTCGCTCTGACACCGCTGATGGACCACGTCGTATCCTCGATGGTCGAAGACGGGCTCGGACCGTTCACCTACTACCTGGCCCCCGACCAACTCACCGCCTTCCGCAGCAACGGCATGGTCGGAGGGGTTGGTGTGTTACTCGACGCCACCGACGCCGCCGGCTCGAAGTGCGCCCGACTGTCCCCGGCCTGTCCCCTTCGGGTGGTCTTCGTGCTCGAGGAGAATCCCGGCGCCGAAGCGGGGCTCCTCGCCGGCGACGTCATCGTCGAAGTCGACGGTATCCCCGTGGACGGCCAGGGCTTCGCCGCCACCGCCGGTCATATCGCCGGAGACGAGCAAGGAGTGGTGGTCATCACCGTGGAGAGGGACGGTGCGATCCTTTCCTTCGAAATCACCAGGGCCGAGTTGGAAGTTCCCACCGTCGAGTTCGAGGTGGTCCTGCCCGAGGTGGTCTATCTCCGGATACCCGACTTCGAGGACGACATGCCTTTCCTGGTTCGCCGGGCCCTGGAGCGGATCAGCGCAGCCGGCGCGGGGACCATCGTCCTCGACCTCCGGGACAACCCGGGAGGGTATGTGGAGGCGGTGGTCGCGGTCGCCTCGGAATTCATCCCCGGCGGGCCGGTCATGGAGGCTCACTATCCCGGGGAGAGCTCGACCTATGAGGCCAGTGGCAACGGGCTCGCCCACGACCCCCGGGTTCTGGTAGTGGTCAACGAAGGGACCGCCTCAGCGGCAGAGATCCTCGCCGGTGCCCTCCGCGACCGAAAAGGATCGCTGGTCCTGGGAACACCCACATTCGGTAAAGACGCCGTCCAGATAGGCTTCGACCTGCGCAACGGCGGGGAGTTGAATGTGGCGGTGGCCCGATGGGCGACACCGAACGGGCACACCGTCGCCAACGGAGGCCTGATCCCTGATCGAGAGCTGCAGTTGACCCCCACCATGTCCATCCGGGAAGTCGTCGAGGCCGCCCTCGGCGCGGCATCATGATCCGCCTTCGGAACCTCGTCTTCTTCGGGGCGGCGCTGATACTCACCGCATGTGTCGGACCGTCGGCCGCCACCAGCAGCACCTCGACACCACCCACCACCGGGAGCACCACGGTCACAGGTCCCAACGGCGAAGATCGCCCACTGGAGACGGTGGCCTGCGAGGCAGCCCCTCAGGAAGTGGTGATCGTCTGCGAAGCCTACGACCTGATACGGCGGCACTACGTCGACGAGGTCGACGTAGCCGCCCTGGCCTCGGCGGCCACCGAAGGACTGGCCGGTATCGAGCCCGGAGACGCCGACCAGCCACTGTTGTGTGCCCTGCCGTCGGTCGAGTTCCAGACGACCTGTGAGACCGCGGGAGCCGCCGGCCTCGACACACCGACCACCGCCGAGGCGATCGTGGCCTCTATCGTCGCCAACGCCCTCGACCCCAACTCGGCGTACTTCACGGCGGCCGCCCTGGCCAGGGTCGAAGAGGAAGACCACGGCCAGATCGAGGGGATCGGGGCCCTGGTCTCGGCGGAGGACCAGACCATCGAAGGGGACAACAAGCTCTGCTCGGTCATCTCCGACACCTGCCGGATTCACATCGTCTCCACCATCGAAGGAGCACCGGCTAGGGCTGCCGGATTGGAGCGCGACGACGTGATCGTCGGCGTCGATGGCGAAGCGATCCTCGGATGGAACATCGACGAGGTGACATCGCGGGTGCGCGGCGCCGCCGGGACTGCAGTGGTGCTCACCATCGAGCGCTCCGGTGTCACCTTCGACGTGACCATCGTCCGCGCCGCGGTGGTCATTCCCGTCCTCGATCGTGAACAGATCGGGGAGACCGGGTACATAAGGCTATACACCTTCTCCGAACAGGCTGACGAGGAGTTCGAGACAGCAGTCTTCAACCTCCTCGCCGCAGGGGCGAGACATCTGGTCATAGATCTCCGTGACAACCCGGGCGGACTGCTCGACACCGCGATCGCGGTGACATCGGTGTTCCTCCCCGACGGCCAGGTGCTGGTCACCGAGGGTCCGGACCGACGACTGGGATACGACGTCACCGGGACGCCGATCGTCCCCTCGGATGTCAAGGTCGACTTTGTGGTCAACAAGGGAAGTGCCTCCGCTTCCGAGGTGGTCTCGGCGGTTCTCCAGGAGAGGGACCGGGTCACCGTCCTCGGGGAGAACACCTTCGGCAAGAACACGGTTCAACAGCGCTACCGCCTCTCCAATGGTGGTGCGCTCAAGCTGACCATCGCCAGGTGGCTAACCCCAGCAGGGCTCGACTTCGGGGGGGTCGGCGTGACACCCGACATCCCTCTCACCCTGCCCAACGGGGTCGAAGCGGCCGACGTGGTGGCCGCGGTCATCGCCGCAACCTAAGTGCTCTCCGGCGTAAGTAGGTGGGCGTTACGGCGGGGGGCACTAAGTGCTGCCGAGCCGTCATACACTCCCCGACTCCCCAGACGGAGTTCGACGATGAAGGTGGGCATAGGAATCCTCGGAGGCGGCGTGGTCGGCGGCGCCCTCGCCCAACGCCTCCTCACCGAGCGCGACGCCATTGCCGAGAAGTCGGGCCTCGACCTAGTGCTGAGTCATCTCGCCGTCCGGGACCTGACCAAAATCCGGCCATACACGGTCCCCGAGGGGATTCTCACCGACCGCCCCGACCAAGTCGTCGACGACCCGTCGGTCCATCTCGTCGTCGAGCTAATGGGTGGGCTCGATCCGGCGGGCGAGCTGGTGATGCGCGCCCTCGACGCAGGAAAGCCGGTGATCACCGCCAACAAGGAGCTGGTAGCCACCCGGGGAAGCGAACTGATCGAGAAAGCAGACGCCCGGGGTGTCTCCCTATTGTTCGAGGCTGCCGTGGGGGGAGCCATCCCCATAATCAGACCCCTCTCCGAGTCCCTGGCCGGAGAACGGCTCACCGATGTGATCGGCATCGTCAACGGCACCACCAACTTCATCCTCACCCGGATGTGCCAGGACCGGACGGACTACGCGGAGGCCCTCGCCGAGGCACAACATCTCGGGTATGCCGAGGCAGACCCGACCGCCGACGTCTCCGGCGCCGACGCCGCCGCCAAGACCGCAATCCTGGCTTCGCTTGCCTTCGGCACCTGGGTGGGTCGAGACACAGTCCACACCGAGGGGATCGACCGTCTCGACATCGCCGATGTCGGCTACGCCGCCGACCTCGGGTATCTACCCAAGCTGCTCGCCATCGCCAGCAACGCCGATACCGGGATCGCGGTCAGGGTTCACCCCACCCTGGTCCCGGTGAGCCATCCGTTGGCCGCGATCAACGGCGCACAGAACGCGGTCTATCTTCGGGGTCCCGGGGTTGATCAGCTCCTTTTCGCCGGGCCCGGCGCAGGGGGAGGTCCCACCGCTACCGCAGTTCTCGGAGACATCATCGAGGCCGCCCGAGAGCTGCTCGCCGGAGTCCCGGCCCCGTCGCGGATCCGTTTCGGGGAAGCGAGGATCCAGCCGTTCTCCGAGCTGGAGTCAGGCTGGTATCTCCGCCTCGAGGTGGCCGACCGGCCCGGCGTGCTGGCACGGATCGCCGGCACCCTCGGCGATCTCGGGGTCAGCATCGAGTCGATGGTCCAGTTGGGCCGAGGAGAGACCGCCACCCTGATCTTCGTCACTCACCCCTCGTCGGAGGCTTCACATCAGGCGGCGATCACCGCCCTCGGCGGCCTCGACGTGGTCCGCACGGTGGCGGCGGCAATTCGAGTGCTCGGGGTGTGACCGGCCTGAGGTCCGGTTGATCTCTCGACTCACCCGAGGCCCGGGTAAGCCAGACCGGTGTTGGCGTGACAGTCGTACCCGTGGGGATTCTTTCCCAGATACTGCTGGTGGTAATCCTCGGCGTAGTAGTACTCACCGAGGGGAGCGATCTCGGTGGTGATGTCACCGAATCCCTCGGCGCCGACCACCGACTGGTAGAGGTCACGGGAAAGCTTGGCCTGGTCGAGTTGGGAATCGGTGGTGGTGTAGATGGCCGACCGGTATTGGGTGCCGACGTCGTTCCCCTGGCGGTAGCCCTGGGTGGGATCGTGAGTCTCCCAGAACACCTTGAGCAACTCGTCGTATGAGATCTGGTCGGGGTGATAGACCACCATCACCGCCTCGGTGTGACCGGTGCGACCGGTGCACACCTCTTCGTAGGTCGGATTCGGGGTGTGCCCACCGGCGTATCCGACCGAGGTGGTGAACACCCCGGGTAGCGACCAGAATCTCCGCTCGGCGCCCCAGAAACAGCCCATCCCGAACACCGCTATCTCGGTCGACTCGAGAAATGGGCCGACCAGCGGGCGACCGGTGACGAAGTGCCCCGAAGGGATTTCGACGGGGGCATCCCGACCGGGCAGAGCGTCCGCTGGCGCCGGCAGCGACGATTTGTGGGTTCCGAACATGACGACCTCCTGATCTCTCTTACCGGAGTCAACCACTCAACACCGCTTCCAGTTCCGTCTCCACCAACCATCTGGGATCGAGGAGGGCCGCCACCACCACCATGGTGGCTACCGGGCGGATCACGGAGAACACCTCGCCGTGGGCCTGGCCTACGGCATCGGCGTCGGAAGCCCTAGTGATGTACATCCTGGTCCTGACAACATCTTCGGGACGCCCCCCGGCCTCTCCAAGGGCGTCGAGCATGATCTCGAAGCAACGTCGGGTCTGGGCGGCCGGGTCGGGGTCGACCATCCCGTCGGGCCAGATAGGCGCGGTCCCGGCGACCACGACACGATCGCCGACCCTGACTGCCCGTGAGAACCCGTATCTCGGCTCGTA
>CAYZKF010000024.1:0-13622 GCA_964479135.1 uncultured Acidimicrobiaceae bacterium | reverse complement strand
TCACCCACGACCTCTCGGTGCTGTCCAGCACCTGCCAGCGGCTGGCGGTGATGTACGCAGGGAGGATCGTCGAAGAAGGGCTCAGCCTCGATGTCTTCGCCGACCCGGCCCACCCCTACACCCAAGGCCTGGCAGCTGCCTTTCCCACCATCGGGGACATGACCTCGCGAATGGCTCCGACCGGGCTCGGGGGCGACCCGCCGACACCGGGAAACCTCCCCGGGGGATGCCCGTTCCACCCGCGATGCCCGCTGGCCCGGACAGAGTGCCTCGAAGCCGAGCCCGGGCTCCGGATGGCGGGGAATCAGAGGAGGGCGGCATGCATCCTGGTGTGAAACCCCTGGTCGAGGTGGAGGACGCCCACGTCCACTTCGGTCGGGCGCGGGCGGTCGACGGCGTCTCCCTCCGGGTCATGCCCGGTGAGGTGCTGGCGCTGGTCGGGGAGTCCGGATCGGGCAAGACCACGTTGATCCGGGCGATGCAGGGCCTGCAACCGCTGACCTCGGGAAAGGTCCTCATCGAGGGCGTGGAGCCGGAGATCCGCTCTCGTCGGAGGCGCACCTTCAACCACCCGGCGATCCAGATGGTCTTCCAGGACCCGACCGGGGCTCTCAACCCGCGCCAGACCATCTACGACATCGTCTCCGAAGGCCTCCGGGTGACCAAGAGCCAGGGCGAGGAGAGGGAGCAGGTCGCTGGGGCCCTGTCCCGAGCCGGGCTCCGGCCTCCGGAACGCTTCTTCCCCATGTACTCCCACGAGATCTCGGGGGGCCAACGTCAGCGAGTGGTCATCGCCGGAGCAATGGTCATGGAGCCCCGACTCCTCCTCGCCGACGAGCCGGTGGCCAGTCTCGACGCCTCGATCAGGGGTGAGATACTCGGTCTGCTCAGAGACTTGGTAGACGACACCGGGTTGGCGGTCCTGGTGGTCACCCACGACCTCGGGCTCGCCTGGAACATCGCCGACCGGGTGGCGGTGATGTACCTGGGGCGGATCGTCGAGACCGGGCCAACCGAGGAGCTCCTCGACCATCCGATCCACCCCTACACCCGGGCCCTGCTCTCCGTGGTCCCCGAAGCCAAAGATGTCGAGCCCCAGATCCTCGTCGGTGAGATCCCCGACCTGAAACGAATCCCCACCGGGTGCCGATTCCACCCGAGATGCCCCCTGTTCCAGTCGGGGACCTTGCCCGCGGATATCGCCACCAGGTGCACCACCGACGACCCCGGGTCGGCGCATCCCGAGGAAATCACCTCGGCCGCCTGTTGGGCGGCCGTCCCGGAGGGCTGATCCGGTTGCAACCAAACCCCGGTACTGGTAGGTTCGGAGACCGCACGAATGTTCGCTAACTGAACACTGGTGGGTGAGATGCGCGAGCCATGGCCGAGATAACCACCCTGCACGACGCGGTGCGGGACCTGATGCCCGACGGCTCCACCGTGGCCATGGAGGGATTCACCCATCTCATCCCTTATGCCGCCGGTCACGAGGTCATCCGGCAGGCAAAAAGGGATCTCACTTTGATCCGGATGACACCGGACCTCATCTACGACCAGCTGATCGGGATGGGATGCGCCCGAAAGATGGTGTTCTCCTGGGGCGGTAACCCCGGTGTCGGCTCACTCCACCGGTTCAGGGACGCCGTGGAACGGGGGCACCCCCACCCCCTCGAGTTGGAAGAGCACAGCCATGCCGGGATGGCGGCTCGTTATGTGGCTGGGGCATCGGGACTCCCCTTCGCCGTGTTGCGCGGCTATCTGGGCAGTGACCTGGCCAAACACACCGAAGTCGCCACGGTGACCTGCCCGTTCACCGGTGAGGACCTCGCCGCGGTGCCGGCGCTCAACCCCGATGTCACCGTGATCCACGCCCAGCAGGCCGACCGCAAGGGCAACGTCTCGATGTGGGGGATCACCGGTGTGCAACGGGAGGCGGTGTTGGCAGCGAAAGTCTCGATCGTCACCGTCGAAGAGGTAGTCGACGATCTGGCCCCGGGCGGTCCCAACCACGTGATGCTGCCCGGCTGGGCGGTCACCGCGGTGGCGCCGGTTCCCGGTGGGGCCCACCCCTCTTACGCCATGGGCTACACCTCGAGGGACAACCGGTTCTACGCCGACTGGGACCTGGTCTCCAAAGATCCCGACCGGTTCGCCGGGTGGATGCGCCGCTTCGTTCTCGACCAACCCGACTTCGCCGGTTATCTGGAGGCATTGTCAGCAGTTGGGATCGAAGGTTGAGCTGTGGCTGATCCGCCCCGGCTCGACTCCTCCTTCACCGCCGACGAGATGATGACGGTGACCGCGGCGAGACAGCTGGGCGACGGTCAGGTGTGTTTCGTCGGCATCGGGCTCCCCAGCGAGGCGGCCAATCTGGCCCGCCTCACCCACGCCCCACAGGTGGTCCTCATCTACGAGTCGGGGACCATCGGGACCAGACCCGAGGTGCTCCCCCTGTCCATCGGTGATGGTGAGCTGGCCGAGCAGGCCGACTGTGTGGTCGGTGTCCCCGAAGTCTTCGCCTATTGGCTCCAGGCCGGCCGGGTCGACGTCGGGTTTCTATCGGCCGCCCAGATCGATCGTTTCGGCAACCTCAACAGCACGGTGATCGGTGGCTACCAGGCGCCGACGGTGAGACTGCCCGGTGCGGGCGGGGCCCCGGAGATCGCCTCGTCGGCTCGGGAAGTGATCGTCATGCTCCGCCACTCGACACGAGCCATGGTGCCCTCGGTCGATTTCGTCACCTCGGTGGGCTTCGGGCGTTCCGGCGAGGGGAGGACGGGCCACCGCGGCGCCGGCCCCACCGTGGTCATCACCGACCTCGGGATCCTCCGCCCCGATCCGAAATGCCACGAGCTGACACTCACCGCCATCCACCCGGGGGTCACCGTCGACCAGGTGCGCGCCCGGACCGGTTGGGAGCTCGCGGTGGCCGCCGACCTCGAGGTCTCCGAACCCCCCACCGCGGAGGAGCTCGACGTCCTGCGGGACCTGAAAAAACGCACCTCCGAGGCCCACTCCGGTGGTGTCAGGGCGCCCTCGCCGGCCTGAACCGACCAGGTTCCAACCCGACCCACCACAAAGTGCGCTGTGCGAACGCTGGTCGGTAAGATTCCCGGGTGACCGAGGAGCGATCCGGCGACTTCATCCAATCACTGGCCCGTGGACTGGCGGTGATCGACTCGTTCTCGAGTGACCGGCCCACCCAGACCCTCAGCGAGGTGGCCCAGGTCACCGGTCTGACCAGGGCCACCGCCCGCCGGGTGTTGCTCACCTTGACCCGTCTCGGTTACGTCCATCAGAACACCAGGAATTTTGCCCTCACCCCCAAGGTCCTCGACCTCGGGTACTCCTTCCTCTCCTCCTTTCGTGTCGTCGACCTGGCCCAACCCTCGATGGAACGGTTGGTCGACGAGATTCAGGAGTCCTCGTCGATGTCGGTCCTCGACGGGCCCGAGGTGGTCTACGTGGCCCGGGTCCCCACCAAGCGGATCATGACCATCTCCCTGGCATTGGGTTCGAGGCTCCCCGCCTACCCGACCTCGATGGGTCGGGTCCTCCTCGCCGCCCTGCCCGACGCCGAGATCGACGACTACCTGAAGACCACCCCCCTCCTCCCCCTGACCAAACACACGATCACCGACCCCGACACCCTCCGTGGTGTGTTGACCAAAGTCCGGGACCAGGGTTATTCCCTGGTCGACCAGGAACTCGAGGTCGGGGTCCGTTCGGTGGCGGCGCCGGTCACCACGGTCAATGGACGGGTGGTGGCGGCGATGAACGTCTCCGGCCACGCCTCGAGGGTTACCGTTTCCCAACTTCGCCAGGAGTACCTCCCCCGACTACTCGAAGCCGCCGCCGAGACCAGCGCCCGGGTGGCCGCACTCAACCTCCGCTGACCCTCGGGGACCCCACCGGCTGGGCGGCGGCGACGGTACGACCCAACAGACGTTGCAACACCTGACGTTCGGCCTCGTCGAGGGCCCCAAACACCTCCGCCTCGACCTGGTCGACCGCCCGGTCGCACTCGACGAGAAGGTGCTCTCCCTCAGGGGTCAACTTGGTGAGACGGATCAGCCCATGGTCGGGTGAGGCGGTCCGGACGATGAGCCCGCGTTCTTCGAGGCCGCCCAGCATCTGGTGCATCGCCTGGGCGGTGATGTAGGAGCGCCGGGCCAGCTGGGCGTTGGAGAGCTCGGGACGATCCGCCAGCAGCCCGAGAGCGGTGTATTGGGGCACCGACACGCCGTGTGGCCGCAGACTCTCGGAGATGAGGGCACGGACCAGACGGTCGAGACGCGCCACCATATAGCTGAGACGAGGTGCCTGTGCGCGGCGCGATATCTCATTCATGTCAACCTGCTCGATCTATCGACCCCCCGGCTCCGGTCAGAGGGCAGGACCACCCGAGGGGCGGTCCTGCCCTGCTGAGCCTGCGGAGGTCAGCCGCTCAGGACGGCGGCTCGCCTGTGGCCGGGTACCACAGTTCTGATGTGGCCGCTCCCTGGGGCCAGATCAACCTGATCTCACTGCCGATCCTCTGCATCAGAGGATTGGTGATCGGGCTGGTGCCGTCAGGACGGAAGCTGATCTGTCCCACCACCGTCATCATGTCGGTCTCAGCCATCGCATCGCGGATCGCCACCGGGTCGAGATTGCCGGCGCGCTCGATTGAGTCGGCCAGTATCTGGATCAGGGCGAACGAGCCGCCCACGATCGGGTCGGCCCGCCGACCCTCTTCCTCGAGGTGACGGGCGTCGATGGCGTCGATCCCGGGATATCCCAGGTCGGGATGCCATCCCGCCGACAACAGGACACCCTCACCCGAGGACCCGCTCTCGGGCCAGAAGGGCACGTCGGCGGCACGCACCACCAGGTTGAAGTCGGGTTTGAACCCGAGCTCGGTCATCTGGGTGTAGAGGGCGACGCCGTCGGGGGGCACCGGAAGGCTGAACGCCGCCTGCACCCCGGCCGCCTCGGCCCCGAGTATCAGGTCGGTGAAGTCGGTGGTGCCCACGGCGTAGGTCTCATGGAACACGACCTCGTACCCGAAGTTGGGAGCCTGCTCCGCCCAGGCCGGGCCCAGTTCGGCGCCCCAGTCGGTCTGCTCCTGGAAGATCCCGACCCGGGTGGGCCGTTCACCTTCGGGGATCAGGGCATTGAGCATCTCGTACACCGAGACCGCAATGTCGGGTGACTTGGGGAACGGCGAGAAGAAGAACTCGAACCCCTGCTCGTGGAGCGACTGCTGAGCAGTGGCCACACCCATATACGGGATCCTGACCCGCTCCGCCTCGGGAATGGCGTTGGCGTGGAGGAGGCTTCCGAATCCGCCCAGATAGGCAACGATGCCTTCCCCGGCCAACTCGGTCATTGCGCTCCTGGTCAGCTCCGGATTCGACTCGTCGTCCCGGAGGACGAGCTCGAGCGGGATCGACACCCCGTACTCCTCGACAAAGACCCCTCCGGCCTCGTTGATCGCATCCACCCCGTACCGGTAGCCGCGTTCGGTCTGAGCCCCGCCACCGGCGAAAGCACCGGTGATGGGCACCACGGCCCCGATCTTGATCGTCGCCGGCGCGTCGGGTGGTGGGGCCTGGGTGGTTCCCGGGCCGGCCGTAGTGGTGGCTCCTTGGGGGGCAGTGGTGGTGGTGGCAGTGCCTTCATCGGGGCTGCATGCGGCAACCACCATGGCCAGCACCGCCAGCAACACCAGCAGCCTTGGCTTTCTCATCTCGTTTCCTTTCCTTCGGTTTCCCCGGTTTCTGTTGTCGGTCGACGGGCGCCCCACTTGGTGGACGTCCATGTGAAGACTTTTTTGGCTCCCTCGACGATCCCCCCAGGCAGCGCCAGCACGACGATGATGAAGAGAAGGCCGAAGACCACCGGTTGGAACCCGATCAGCGCCGCGGGAAGGGTGTTGCGGCCGATGACGAAGAAGGCCGAGCCGATGACAGGACCGGCAATGGTCCCCAACCCCCCGATAAAGGCCACCAGGATCGCCTCGAAGGTCCACACCACGTGGAACGGGTAGTTCGGGTAATAGCCCACGGTGGAGAAGGCGAACACGCCTCCTACCAGTGCGGCGAGAGCAGCGCTGACCACAAAGGCCAGCATCTTGTGCTCCAGCGGCCCGACCCCGGTGGCCCCGGCGGCACCCTCGTCGTCGCGGACCGCCATCATTCCCAACCCCCGCTTGCTCTGTCTCAGCCAGGCAGCGACCGCCACGGTGAACACCAGGACTCCGAGGGCGAGGAAGTAGGGACTGGTATAGGTGAACGCCCGCAGTTGTTCCAGCGGCAGTGAGGTGATCAGGAATCTGACATTTCCCACAGTGATCCACACCGCGATCCCCAGAGCCAGGGTCCCGATGGCGAAGTAGATGCCACGAAGCCGGAGCATTGGTATCCCGAGGACGCCCGCCACCACCCCGGTGACCAGGACCGCGACCAGCAGGGACACGGCCAGCGGGCTCCCCCCGAACCACATCTCCCTGGTGATCAGGGCGCCGAGCCCGAAAAAGACGGCATGGCCCAGGCTGATCTGTCCGGCGAACCCGCCGAGGATGTTCCAGCTCGTCGCCAACGCCGCCAGCATGAACGTCTGGATGGCGATCACCTGCAACCGCTCGCTCTCGGTGACCAGACCGACCACCACCGCCGCGCCCGCCAGGGCCAGCCAGATGCCGAGTCGAAGGTATCTAGCCATGCCCCAGCCTCCCGAAGAAGCCTTGGGGACGGAAAAGGAGAACCAGGAGGAACACGGCGAGAGCAACCACCTCCCGATAGGGTCCGACCCAGATGGCAGCCAGGCCTTCGGTGAGACCGAGGAACATCCCGGCGAGAAGGACCCCTCTCATACTCCCCAGCCCGGCGAGCACGATCACGATCAACGCCTTGAGCGTCCAGGTGAGACCTATGGTCGGGCTCACCGTGTAGCCGATGGCAATCATCGAGCCGGCGATCCCCGCCAACGCCGCCGAGAGCCCGAACACGATCATGTACACCCGGCGGACGTCGATACCGGTCAGGGCCGCCCGTGACCAGTCCTCGGCGGTGGCCCTGATTGCGGTGCCGAACCTCGACTTGTTGAGGAACCAGTCGAGGGAGAAGGCGGCGACCACGGCCACCGCCAATGCCGCCGCCCGAACCCAGGGGATCCGTACCGCGGTCCCGAAGATATCGATGATGAAAGGCTCAGAGGCGTAGCTGGTGGTGATGGTCCTGACGTCGCCGGTGAACCAGCGGGTGGCCACCGCCTGGAGGACCAGGACCAGTCCGAACGAGATCAGCAACGAGTTCTTGATCCGATGCTCCATGTCGTACCGGACCACGTACCGGAACACCCCCTGGTAGAGGATCACTCCGAAGACGAACATGGCCACGAAGACCAGGGGCAGGGAGACGAACGGGTCGACCCCCCACAAAGTGAAGGCGAAGTAGGCACCGAAGCCGCCAAGCATGAGCAGCTCACCGTGGGCCACGTTGAGGATCTTCATCACCCCGAAGGAGAGGGAGAGACCCAGCGCCACCAGTCCGTAGAGCCCGCCGATGAGCAGACCGGACATGGCGCTCTGCAGGAGGAGACGTGTCATATCCCCAGATACGCTTCCCGGACCCGTTGTTGGGCAACCAGCTCCGAGCGGGTGCCGCTGACCACGATCCGGCCCAGCTCGAGGATGTAGGCGTAGTCGACCAGATCGAGGGTCATCTCGACGTGTTGTTCGACCATCAGCACCGAGACGCCTCGATCCTTGATGTCGCCGATCACCTTGAAGGTGTTCTCCACGACGATCGGGGCCAGCCCCAAAGACGGCTCGTCGAGGATCAGCAGCTCGGGGAGGGCCATCAGCGCCTTGGCGATGGCCAACATCTGCCTCTCACCTCCGGAGAGGGTCCCGGCGAGCTGGCCCCGTCGCTCGGCGAGGATGGGGAAGATCTCGAAGACCTCACCCATGGTCTCTTCGCGTCGATCACGGGCTCTCGGGGTATAGGCACCGACCCGGAGGTTGTCGGCCACGCTCAGGGTGGCGAATGAGGCTCTCTCCTCGGGGATCATCACCATCCCGTCATTGACGATGTGATGGGTCGGGCTGCCGGTGATCGGCTCACCTTTGAAGACCACTTCACCACTCTTGGTGGGCAGTAGCCCCATCAGGGCATGGAGGGTCGTCGTCTTCCCGGCACCGTTGGGCCCGAGGATGGCCACGATCGAATCGGCGGGGACCTCGAAGGAGACCCCCCACACCACTTGGAGGTCGCCGTAGGCCACCTCGAGGGAGTCAACCGTCAGCACGTCTCGTCCCCAGATATGCCTGGATCACCTTCGGGTTCTCGATGATCTCGGCCACCGAGCCGTCGGCAAGCAGTTTCCCGGCGTCGAGCACGATCACCCGGTCACAGGCCCCGACGATGGCTTTGACGATGTGCTCCACGAGGACCACCGTCACCCCGGACCTGTTGATCGACTTGACCAGCTCGACGGCACCCGGGACCTCATTGGAGGCGATCCCCGCCATGAACTCGTCGAGCAGGACCAGCTGGGGATCGCCGGCGAGGGCCCGAGCCACCTCGAGCCATTTCCTCTCCAGGATGGTCAGCTCGGCGGCGATCACCCCGGCCTTGTCCCCCAGGCCCACCCGTTCGAGGATCTCTCGTGATTCGCCGAGGCTGGTCTCGCCTTTCCCCATCCGACCGCTGCCGTACATCCGGCCGACCATCACATTGTCCAGGGCGGTCAAGTTGGGAAAGGGTCGCACCAGTTGGAAGGTGCGGCCGATGCCCTTGCGCGCCACCCGGTGCGAAGCCAAACCGGTGATGTCTTCGCCTCGGTAGGTCACCGAGCCAGCCTGTGACCTGACCGCCCCGGTGATCACGTTGAACGCCGTCGACTTGCCCGAGCCGTTGGGCCCGATCATGCCGAGGATCTCTCCTTCGTTGACCGAGAAGGAGATGCCGTCGAGAGCCTTGAGCCCGCCGAATCGCACCGAGACACCGTCGAGGGCTAACACGTCACCTGAGGTTCCATGGTTTGGCAAACAAGGTGGGTTCTCCTCCGCCCGGCCGGGCACCGGCATGTCGCGGTGTTCTTGTGTTCGGTATGCGCACGTTCGTTCGTGTTGCGGACACGTTACACATCCGATTCCGCTCGCGACGGGTTGAGCCCGAGGAGCGCCATGGCGTTCTCCTTGAGGATCAACGACGCCGTCTCCTCGGGGATGTCCAAGGTGGCGAAGTCGGTCAGCCACCGGTCCGGGGTGATCAATGGGAAGTCCGAGCCGAAGATCACCTGATGCCTCAGCGACCCGGTCATCGCCGCCACCAGTTGTGGGGGGAAGCGTTTTGGTGTCCAGCCGGAGAGGTCGATCATGACCTGGGGTTTGTGCATGGCCACCGACAACGCCTCGTCCTGCCAGGGGAACGACGGGTGGGCCATCACGATCTTCATCTCCGGGAAGTCGACGGCGACATCGTCGACGAACATCGGGTTGCCATAGCTGAGCCGGATGCCTCCCCCACCAGGGAGTCCGGCGCCGATACCGGTGTGACCGGTGTGGAACAAGGCAACCGCCCCCGAGTCCTCGATCAGTTGGTAGAGGGGGTAGGCGACCTGGTCGTTGGGCCGGAACTGCTGGATGTTGGGGTGGAACTTGACCCCGCGCACCGAACCTTCAGCAAACAGGTCCCTGAGCTCGGCGACACCGTCATTCCCCCGCCGGGGATCGATGCTGGCGAACGGGATGAGAACATCGGGATGGGTCTTCGAACCCTCGACGATGAACTCGGTGGGGATCCGGGGCTGACCGGTGGTCAGCGCCGAGTCGACACCAAACACCACCGCCAGCATGTTCCGCTCCCGGTAGTAGTCGGCGATGTCGTCGAGGGTGGGCAGATCTCCGAGGCCGCGGAAGTATTTCGCCGTGGCCTCCCTGAGGTCGGCGGAGAGGTGGTCATCGCCTCCCGGGCCCAGTTCGACATGGACATGGAAGTCGATGGCGACGATCCGATCCACAGCGTCGGTATCAAGGTGCCTGATATATTTGAGACTAGCGGTACCGGCCACAGGTGGTCTGTCGAACCAGGAGGTGTCGGTGAGAGGTCTCATGCAGGATGTGCCCCTCGCCATCCCTCTGATCCTGGGGCGGGCAACCACCATCGGCGCCGGGATGACGGTGACCTCGGTAGAGCCAGCCGGAATCGACCGACGCACCTGGGCGGAGGTCGGGGAGAGGTCCCTGCGGGTGGCCGCGGTCCTCGACCACCTCGGAATCTCCAGCGACGCCGCGGTGGCAAGTTTCGCCTGGAACGGCCACCGCCATCTCGAGCTGTACTACGGGGTCCCCTGCGCCGGGCGGGTCCTCCACACCGTCAACGTCCGACTCCACCCCGACGACATCGCATATGTGGTCGACCATGCCGGTGACCAGGTCATCTTTGTCGACGCCTCGTTGACTCCGACCCTGGCCCCCCTCCGCTCCCGGCTCGGCGGCATTGGTTTCGTGGTCATGGAGGACGGGGCCGAGATCGACCCCGTCTTCGACTCCGACCCTCGCTACGAGGAGCTGCTCGCCTCGGTCGAGCCCGCCGAGCCCGCCCCGGTCGACGAGTCGGCCGCCGCCTCGATCTGTTTCACCAGCGGAACCACCGGCCGGCCCAAGGCAGTGGTCTACAGCCATCGCTCGGTGGTCCTCCACTCGATGGCGGAGCTGATGGTCGACGGCCACGCCGTCCGCCGCGGCGACGTCGTCCTCCCCCTGACCCCGATGTTCCACGTCAACTGTTGGGGGCTCCCCTACGCCGCCGGGTTGGCACCCGCCTCACTGGTCTTCGCCGGGGCCGACACCAGCCCCCCGGCGGCGGCCCGGCTCATCGAAGAGACCAGACCCACGGTTCTCGCCGGCATCCCCACCTTCTGGGTACAGATGGACCAGGTGTTCGCCTCCGGTGACCACGACCTGACTTCGGTGGAGCGGATTCTCTGTGGAGGAGCCGAGGCGCCGCCGGCCCTGATCGAGCGTTACACCAGACGTGGAATCGACTTCTTCCACGCCTGGGGCATGACCGAGATGTCCCCCAGCGGGACGGGTAACTGGATCCGGGCCGACGACGAGGACAACTCCCAGGATCGCGGTCCCGGTATCCCCGCCCCGCTGGTCGAATTACGTCTCGTCGATCCCGACGGGGAGGTCCTCCCCTGGGACGGGGTCTCGGTCGGGGAATTGCAGGCCAGGGGGCCCTGGGTCGCCGCCGAGTACCTCAACCCCGACGACGGGTCGAACCAGACCCGATTCGACCACGGCTGGCTGAGGACCGGGGATGTCGCCCGGATCGCCCCCGGGGGCACCCTGGAGGTCGTCGACCGGACCAAAGACCTGGTCAAGTCGGGTGGGGAGTGGATCAGCTCTGTGGAGTTGGAGCGGGCCCTCGCCGAGCACCCCTCGGTCCTCGAATCGGCAGTGCTGGCGGTCCCCCACCAGAAATGGGGGGAGCGCCCGGCAGCGTTGGTGGTACTCCGACCGGGGGCGACTCCCGACGAGGAGGAGATGAGGAGCTTTCTCGCCGAGCGGGTGGCATCGTGGTGGATGCCCGACATCTTCGAGTTCGTCGACCAGCTCCCCAAGACCGGGGTGGGCAAGATCGACAAGAGACGTCTCCGCGAGGACTACGCCACCGGGCTCGCCGCCCGGCTGGAGTGACCCTGGGTGGGCTACCCTCCGGCGCCGGGAAGGCGAAGACGAGGCAGGCGAGGATGACAAGATGACAACCCCCCCGTTCCGGGCCGACCACGTCGGTAGCTTCCTCAGACCGCGGGAACTCCTCGACGCCCGTCAACGTCGCGACGACGGTGAGATCACCATCGAGGAGCTCAGGGAGATCGAAAACGACCACATCGGCGAGGTGGTCCGGCTTCAGGAGGAGGTGGGACTTCTCGGGATCACCGACGGCGAGTTCCGGAGGATGTTCTTCCACGTCGACTTCCTCGAGCATCTCGACGGGGTCACCGTCACCTATGGGGACTTCTTCGCCCATTTCAAGAGGGACGACGGAACCGAGGTCGGGTTTCGCCCCCCCACCATGCATGTCACCGAGCCGGTGGGTCACTCCCGATCCATCCAGGGACCGGACTACGACTTCCTGGCCTCACTGGTCACCAAGACCCCCAAGGTGTGCATCCCGGCGCCTTCGATGTTGCATTTCCGGGGAGGCCGGGAGGCGATAAGCACCGAGGTCTACCCCGAGCTCGACGACTTCTTCGCCGACCTCACCGCGGCCTATCGCGATGAGATCGCCGATCTCGCCGCCCGGGGCTCCCGGTACCTGCAGATGGACGACACCAACCTGGCTTATCTGTGCGACCCCGAGATCCGCCAACGCACCGCCGACCGTGGGGAGGACCCCGACGACCTGGTCCGGCTCTATTGCACGCTGGTCAACGATGCCATCGCCGGTCGGCCCGACGACATGGTGGTGGGGATCCACCTGTGCCGGGGGAACTTCCGCAGCGCCTGGGTGGCTCAGGGCGGTTACGGGCCGGTGGCCGACATCCTGTTCAACGAGATGGAGGTCGACGCCTACTTCCTCGAATATGACGACGAGCGGTCCGGTGACTTCGCCCCGCTACGTCTGGTTCCCCCGGGCAAACAGGTCATCCTCGGCCTGATGAGCTCGAAGAAGCCGAGGGTGGAGAGCACCGAAGAGGTCAAACGGCGGATCGAAGAGGCCGGCCAGTACATCGACCTCGACCAGTGCGGGCTCAGCCACCAGTGCGGGTTCTCTTCGACCGCCCATGGCAACGAGCTGACCGAGGACGATCAGTGGGTCAAGCTGACCCGAACCGTGGAGATCGCCGAAGACGTCTGGGGCTGAACCCGACTCCAGCCTAAGTGCCCCCACTAAGCGTTAAGCCGTGGCAGGTTCGAGTACCCCCGATTCCAGCCGTTGGTAACTGGTCTCCATCCCGTCGGTCATCCCGGTGGCAAGGATCATGTCACGCAGCTCCTTGGTGGGATAAGTGACCACCAGCGAGAGCAGGGTGCCGCCCTCGACCTCGGTGAGGGTCATCTCGTTCCTGGTGCCCTCGCCCTCCATGCCGATCATGCGCTCGGTGGCCACCGAGCGGTACGGGGGCGCCGACTCCAGGAGCTCGCCTTCGAACCCGAACCGGTTCCCACCGCCTTCCTGCTCCCACTCGTAGCGGTAGGAGTCGCCGATGCCGGCGGCAACCTGGCATACCGGCATGGTCCAGCCGTCGGGGCCGAGGAGCCAGCGTTGCAGCAGGTCGGGGTCGGTGTGGGCGCGCCACACCTCCTCTGCCGAGCCGCGGATCACCCGGCTGATCCGGACCTGGGTATCGCTGAGGACCTGAGTGGCGGTGGCCATATCGTGGGCGAAAGAGGCGAGGTCGGCGAGAACCGTATCGATCTGGCCCATCGCCTGTTGGAGGCCCTCCTCCATGCCCATCTCGAGGAGCGTCTCCAGATCTTCCAGAGAGGCGAAGTGGGTCACCGTGGTGACCCGGGACCCGTTGTCGGTGGCCTCGAAGCTGAACAGCATCCGCATGGCGGGTAGCTCGGTGTTGGGAGAGCCGTCGGGCAGGGCAAAGCCGTCACGCACCTCGAAGGATTT
>CAYZKF010000023.1:0-13860 GCA_964479135.1 uncultured Acidimicrobiaceae bacterium | reverse complement strand
GTGTCGATCACCGCCGCCGAGTTGCGGATGGCGAAATACTCGAACTTGTCCGACATCTGGTAGCGGTCGGTGGCCAAATACCCCGACCAGTGGCTCCACAGCCCGGTCTTGTTGGCCTCCGCGGTCCTCGGGTGGAATGGTGTCTGTCGGATCATCGATCGTCTCCGGGGATAGCCACACTGTACCGAGTTCAGGGTTGTCTGAACCGTCGTTCAGAAACTAGTCGGTCGGGTACCGGGCCGTCGAGGGGGGGACCCGCGTTGGCGCTGGGGATTGTTCCCCCCTCGCCTCACTGCTTTCGGGCGGTCCCCCCGCTGCGCGGGGGGACAAGCGGACCGGCGTCCGTCTGGGTGCGGGCTATTAGCTTGCATGGGGTGGGCGTCGTGGTGGTCGGTGGTGGTTTCGCCGGTTTGGCGGCGGCGCGCCGTCTCACCGCGGCCGGAGCGGAGGTGACGGTCCTCGAGGCCAGAGACCGGGTGGGGGGCCGGGTCTGGTCACGGACTCTCGGCAACGGTGAGGTCGTCGAGCTGGGTGGGGAGTGGATCGACGCTTCGCAGGCGACGATCACGGGCCTGGTGGGTGAGTTGGGCCTTCGGCTGGTCGACACCGGCCAGGACTTCATCACTCGTGACCTCATCGGGGGCCCGCCCATCTCCGATGAAGACCATGCCGCTCTGGCTGCCCGGGTAGTGGCCGTCAACTCCGATCTGGGTGCGAGTGCCGACCAGGTGACCATCGCCGCCGTCCTCGAGATGACCGGCTGCGACGGTCCCGAGATGCAGGTCCTCCGCTCCCGGCTCGCCGGTACCTTCGGTGTCCCCCTCGATCGGGTCTCGGCGGCCGAGCTCGGAGAGGAGTTCGGCATGGTCCAGGGTTCCCGCTACCTGAGGGTGGAAGGTGGCAACGACCTGATCGCCGCCGGGATGGCGGGGTCGCTGGATGTTCGGCTCTCCTCCCCGGTGACCCGCATCGAACAGGGCGCCGATTCGGTCGTGGTCCACACCACGTCTCGGTCGTTCGAGGCCGGGGCTGTGGTGGTCGCCGTCCCCCTTCCCGTGCTCCGTCGGTCGGGTTTCATGATGGGGATTCCTCCGGAGCTGGCCTCGGCCCTGCAGGATGTAGGGATGGGGACCGCGGCAAAGGTGGCGGTGGCCACCCGGGAGGAGCCACCGATGTTCCGCCGCCAGGAAGCAGACATCCCCGGGTGGTATTGGACCGGGGCCCGATCCGACGGGACGACGAGACGGGCGGTCACCGGGTTCGCCGGCACCGCCACCGGGGTGGCACGCCTCCTCGCCGATGTCGAGAGCCGTCTCGCCGGTGCCGCGCCAGAGGTGGTTCTCGAAGGGTCACCGACCGTGGTGGACTGGGGAGCCGATCCCTGGGCCGGAGGGTGTTACTCGGCCCTGGGCCCGGGTCAGCGCGCCCTACTCGCCGGGATCCAGGATCCCTGGGGTCGGGTCGGCTTCGCCGGTGAGCATGTCAACGGCTCCGGCACCATGGCCGGCGCCATCGAGAGCGGATTCGAGGTCGCCGACCTGGTCCTCGAGGCCGGCTTCGTCTGACCCGCGTCCTTGCCATCGACGCCGCTGACTCGCCGAAACCCGCGCACCTACTTACGCCGGAGAGCACTAAGCGTCTGTCTCATCGCCGACTCTTCGATCCGACCCTCGGCAAGCACTGTCCCGTCGGGCCCCAGCACCACCGGTATCCTCAGGCCATAGTCTCTGACCAGTCGGTCGTCGGTCTCGATGTCGACTTCTTCGAGGGCGATCCCGGCCCTCCTCACTACCCGCTCGACCATCGGTCTCGCCTCCTCGCAGAGGTGGCATCCGTTACGGGTGAGAAATTTCACCACCAAAGTGTTCAAGTAACCACGCTGAGTGGTCGATAATGGGCGGGCATGCAGGAAGGAGGGAACTCCGTTCCCCTCATGCCTAGGGCACGTTCGTCCCAGGTGTGAACGGATAGCCTCCCAGCCCGCCCCACGGTGACGGAACCCTCCTTCATGTAGTCGGGGCCCCCGTTTACGGGGGCCCCGACAAGTTTGTACCCTCCCTCCCCCGTGCGACCAGCCACCGCCATAGTGCTCCTCATCCTGCTGGCGCTGATCGCCATCGCCGGGATCATCCAGTTGTGGGTCATGTTCTCGCCGCCAAGGTGACGGCCACACCCTCGGTGAGGTTGTAGGCATCGTCGGCTCGGCCGGAGCGAACCGCGATGGCGACCAACCCGGCCGAATCGACGTGAATCATTCCCTCACCTTCGCCGACCTCGGAGTAGGTGCGTGCCCAGGGAAGGTTGTGGATGGTGCTCCCGATTTTCAAGGTGAGGATGTCCCCCGGTGCCAGACCGAGCGCCGCCAGGTCTTCCGGTGAGATATTGGTCTGGGCGTTTCCGAAACGGTCCACCCACCATGCCTCTCCGCTGACCATGGTGTCGTCGCCGTCGGAGAGGGGAAGAAGCAGAGGGACCACCTCGGCTCCGGCCACCTCAGGCCCCAGGTCGTCGAGGGTGGCTTCACCGGAAGCGAGCAGTGCGGCCGCCGGGGCGAACACGTCACGACCATGAAAGGTTTCGCCCGGGGAGGGGATCATCGCCTCGGGATTCTCGATGGACACGATCCGTCCGGCGCCGCCGGTCATCGCCACCGCCGGAGAGAGCAGGCCGTTGTCCGGCCCGACGAAATAACCCCACTCGCTTGCCGCGGCGATCGCCCTTCGGGTGGATCCGACTCCGGGGTCGACGACGGCGAGACACACTCCTTCGGGCAGGTATTGGATGGCCCGCGTCAGGGCAAGGGCCCCGGCCCGGACATTGCCCGGAGGGAACCCGTGGCCGACATCGATCACCGCCGAGTCGGGGGCGAGGCGCGCCAGGACCCCGTGGACCACACCAACAAACTCGTCTTCGTGCCCGAAATCGGAGAGGAAGCTGATCGGCAACGACATTCCCCTGCGACGGTAGACGACCGGCCGACTCGGGTCGCCGGTCCGACCGTCCCTATATTGCCGACATGGCGGAGACCAGCACCGAGGCGGTAGCGAGACTGGTGGCCAACAGCTCGGTGTCGATGCTGATCGGCGGCCTCGACACCGGCAAGACCTCGATCGCCCTCGAAGCAGTCCGCCACGCCCTGGCTTCGGGTCGGACTCCGGTCCTGGTCGACGCCGATGTGGGCAACTCGACGGTCGGGCCACCGGCCTGTGTCTCGATGACGGTGTTTCGCTCGCCCGACGACCTGGAACGGCCCGAGCCCGACGGTCTCCATTTCGTGGGGACGATCACACCGTCGAGATTGGTTCTCCAGCACGTGATCGCCACCTCGGTGATGGCGCAGAAGGCCCGGGAGCTCGGTGACGTGGTGATCATCGACACCTCCGCGGTGGTCTCCGGGGTCGCCGGGGAGACTCTGAAATACCACAAGACCGAGTTGTGCCGCCCGGAGAGGATCATCGCCCTCCAGCGAGGCGAGGAGATGGAGCCGGTGGTGGGGATGCTCCGCCGATTCTTCGGGGTGGAGGTGACCACCGCGGTGACCGACCCGGCCATCCTCCCCATGTCCCCGGATGCCCGGGCGAAAAGGAGGGCCGAGGGCTTCGCCCGGGCCCTGCGATCGCCACTCGACCGCTGGAAGGTGCGACCCACGGTGTTCGCTCCCACCCTCCCCGCCGGTCTTCATCTCGCCCGTCTCGACGGTGTCCTGGTCGGAGTGCAAAGCGCCGGCGGAGGATGCCTGGGACTGGGAGTGCTCAGTCATGAAGACGGGACCCTTCGGGTGATGACCAACGTCGGCGAAGGGATGACCGGTCTGCGCCTGGGCTCGATGCGCCTCGACCCGACCACCTACCAGCTGCAGATGCTCAATCTCCGCGAGGTGATGTTCGGGGTGTGAGCCCATGCCGGCTCAACGGGCCGGGCCAAACCCAACTCCGCCGTCATCGAGGCCACCAACCTCGTTTTCGCTCGACCACCGTGCGCGGTCATCGTCCGCACGGGCCCGAACCGAACCTGACTCAAGGAAATCCCTGGTACTGCCGATGAGAAAGCATGCTGGGACGAAAACGATGGCTGCTGATCTCGGTTGTCGCTGCGCTCACTGTGAGTGGGATTGCGACAACTGCGGGTGCCGACGCCTCATCTGAGTCCGGATTCCTCGCCAAGATCAACAGCGAGCGGGCCGCCGCCGGCCTCGGCACCGTCCAGATGGAAGGCGGGCTCCAGGGGTGGGCCCGACAACACACCCAGTTCATGATCGACGGCGGCTGCGCTGACGGTAAGAACATCTGTCATTCGACCTCCGCCCAACTCCAGGCGGCCGCCGGCACCGGTTGGTCGAAGCTCGGTGAGAACGTAGGCCGGGGCGGGAGCGTCGACAGTCTCCACGGTGCCTTTATGGCGTCGGCCGGCCACAAGAAGAACATCCTCGACAAGGACTTCAACTACGTCGGGATCGGCACCGCCACCAACGGCGACGGAGTTCTCTACGTGACGGTGGTGTTCATGGCGAAGGGAAGCACCAGCGCCCCACAGCCATCGGCCACCACCACACCCAAGCCGGCGGCCACCACCACACCCAAGCCAACCACCACTACCACCACTCTGCCACCGACCACGACCACCACCTTGATCGTGGGACCGGACAAAGTGGTGACCCCCGGGGAGTCATGCCCGGTCGTCACCCGGCTCTGGTGGACCTGTCACGACTGATCCACGGGTCTCGGGATCCACGGCAAACGCCCCAGTGACCCCCGGAGCCTCCTCCGCACTTCCCCGAACGGACGCTTCTCCGGTTGCCTCTAGGGCGTTTGCGATGGCGAATCTACGACAAACCCAGGGTTGGTTCAATCACCCCGTGTTGAACATCACCTATCGTCGAGTGCTGTTGTCGCTGGTGAGTCCGGAGCCGGTCTGGGACCGAACACCCACTTACCCACAACAATCGGGGTTATCCACATGGTTTGTCCACACCGGTTTGTTCACAAGTTTCTAGGTGGATTTTTCGCGATCTCGATGAATGAGCGGAAAGAGACCTCGACCATCTCGTAGATCTCCCCCAACACCAGGTCGAGCTCCTCGAGGGTCACCCGGTCGGAGAGGAGACGCCCCCGGAGCACAATTGCGCCTTCCTCGTCGACAGCGAAGAAGGCCCTCCACGACCGGCGATTCCTCACCAGGGCGAGACGATGCTCCGGGCCGGGTGTTTCCGGACCGGGGATCACGTATGCCTGGTAAGAGAGGCTGCGTTCACCGACCCGGAACCACACCGTGGTGGCATCCCGAACCGTCTGACGCATCCGCACCGCCCACTGATCCTCCACCTGCTCGGCATATTCGACACTCGAGTCGGGGTCGTCGAGCCAGAGAGCGATTCGCTGCTCGAGAGTCTGTCTCATGCCAAGCCCAAGTCCAACGTGGGCTCGATCTCACCAACCGGTTGCCCACCACCAGACACCACCGGTCGGGCCCGCCCGACGAGACAGTGCGATGCGTTGTCGCAGAGGGCACCGATGGCGTCGAGGGCCGCTACCGCGGCGACCACGGCGACATCGTGGATCCCGTCCCAGGTCTTGACCGCCACCCCGTAGCCCGACGCCAGCCCGATCCCGAGACACCCCTGGGCGCCGCCTTTGGCCACACCATTGACCACGGTGGCGATGACGGCATCCCCTTCGCCGTTCCCCGAGATCAACGCCGGATACCGGTGCATCGCGGTGAAGACCTCGCCCAACGAAGGGACGGTGCCCAGAGTGGCGTACAACGTGGCCATGGCCCGGGCGTTGGTGCGGAGCACCGGAGCACCACAACCGTCGACCCCGACCGGCTCGACGTCGAACCTTCCCGCGTCGGAGACGAAACCGACGATCTCCCGTTGCAGCGGATGACCCGGGTCGAGATATCCGTCGGTCGGCCAGCCTCGATCCACGCAAGCCCTGAGGAACCCGGCGTGTTTGCCCGAGCAGTTGTGCCAGACCCGACGGGGCCGGTCATGACCGGCGGCAAAGAGACGGCGGGCGGCAGGAGGCGACAGCGGCCAGTCGGCGGGGCATCTCAAGTCTGACTCGGTGAGACCCCGCCCGGCCAGCATCGACTCGACAACGGCAACCTGAGCGGGGTGCCCCCGATGGGAGGCACAGGCCAGGGCAAGCTCGACAGGTCGAAGACCGGCCCCTGACTGTTGCGACACCCAGGCCTGGAATGGCTTGGCCGCGGAGCGAAGAAAAAAGGGACGGTCGATGTCACCCGACGAGGCGACCAGGGACCCGGAAGGATCGCAGACCGCCACCACTCCCTCGTGGTAGGTCTCGACCAGCCCGGAGCGCACGCTCCTCGCCAGCATGGTCAGCTCGAGACCGCGGCCCCGTCGTCCTGCTGGCTGCGGTAACGCGCCACGATCTCGAGCTGTATGGCGTCGATCACGGTGTGGAGCTGTCGGCGCTGATTGGAGAGAACTCCCTCCACCTCGCCGAGCCGCTCCATGGCCTCGGTCACCTCTTCGTCGCTGAGGTCGGGAAGTTGGGTGAGGACCCCGTCGTCCATGATCTTGTCGATGAGTCGTCGCCCCGTGGTCGACGGCAACGGTGGCATGGTCTCGAGGTACCGGAGGCTCGGCTCCTTACCGAGGATCATCCCGGCGGCGAGGATCTCGGGGAGGGCTTCGATGAGGGTCCGGGTCTCCTCGCCACGTCGTCGTTTCATCTCGAAGTCGAGAAGATCCATTCGGCCGTGGATGAGACGGCGGTAATACGAGATCTGGGCCTCGACGTCCTCGGCGGTGTCACGCCGCTTCTTCAGTTCCTCGAGGTCGACCGCCGAGATGTCCTCGAGATACTCGGGCTCGAGAACCAGGTCGATGCGGCGGCGCCGGTCAGTCACGAGGCCCAGGTTACCGGCAGGCGGCGACCAGCGTGGGATAGGGGTTCACCGCCGGGCTTCCTCTCCCTCCGGGGTGGATCTCGAAGTGGAGGTGGGGTCGTCCGCCACGGGCGTTGCCCGAGTCGCCGTTGAACCCGACGGTCTGGCGCTGGCTCACCCTTTGGCCGTTGGAGACGTTCCACCCGGAGAGATGGGCGTAGTAGTAGGCCACCCCATTGTTGGCGACCAGCCACACGGAACGACCGCCCAACGTGCTGTTCCCGGTGTAGGCCACCCCGGCCGCCACCGCATACATCGGCTCGTCCCAGGCGGCGAACATGTCGGTCCCCTTGTGAGTGCGGCCACCGGACCGGGGGAACCCCCAGGAGTTGATGAACGAGGTTCGGCCCTTAGTGAAGGGGCAGATGAACGAGCCGACCTGGACCGAGCCGGCGGCTCGTTGTCGGGCCGCGGCCCTTAGCCTCTCCTGCTCGACGTCGTACTGGTGGGCGAGCTGTTGGCAGCGACCGCTGAGCCGCGAATAGGCGGCCTGCTCGGCTTCCATCGCCTGATTCTGACGCTCCATCAGGTCGTTGGCCTCGATCTCTTTCTCCGCCAACTCGTCGCGGAGGATGTCGAGATCGACCAGGAGCCGATCCAGGTCCCCCTTCTGGGCGAGCAGATCCTGGATGGACCTCTGGCCTCCCATCGCCGCCGAGGTCAAGAACTCGCTGGAGGTGAGGAGTTCGTCGACCGAGGAGGCGCTGAGGATGATCCCCGGGGTGGAGAGCCCGCCACTCATGTAGAGCTCGACGGCCTGCTGCTCGAGCAGGCTTTCGATGGCCAGCCTCTCGTTGTCGGTGTTCTCCACCGAGCCCTGGATCCTGGCCTGTTTGGCCTCGAGGATATTGATCTCGTTGAGGACGGCCTCGAAGGCGAGGGCGGAGTCCTCGAATGCCTTCTGGGCTGCCCGATACGCAGCCAACTGCTCACGGGAATCCTCACAGGCTGCGTCCACCTGGGCTTTGGTCACAGCGCCCGACGGGAGGGGCACGCCGCTGATGGCGACGGTGAGGACAACGAGGAGAACCGCGCGGGCATGCGCCTTGAGGGCTGCCATTCGAGGGGATGCTAACCCCGGGTGACCACTTCGAGTAGTCAGGCCAGCCTCCCCGTAGCGCTAAGAGCCCCCGTCGATCACAGGATCAGACTGACCAAGGGGAAATAGATGGCGGCCGCCAGGATCACCCCGTCCACCGAGGGGACGAGACCCGGTGACCTGTCGGTGAGCCTGACCGACCCGGTGCGAAGCATCGAGGAGAGGCCACGCCCCCCTACCAGGGCGACGGCGATGCCAAGCCCAACCAATAGATACCCGACAACGTCTGCGTCCCAGAGTGCGGCGGCGGCTACCGCTCCCAGCACCGCGACGATGGCGGTGGTAGAGAAAGGATCGAGGTAAGGGACGGCCGGCATCCGGGCGACCAACGAGCCGAGAGCGATCCCGGCGATCACCGCCACCAGGAAGATGTCGACGGCCAGTGTGTCGGGACCGTGCGATGACCGAGCCAGGACCATCGATGCCACCGCCAGGGCGGCGATAACCGCGGCGACAACAGTCGGAGCAAACACCTCGACACGTCGATAGTCCTCGAAAGCCACCGCCCACCCGAGACCGACGACCACCGCCACCGCCATGGCCAGCCCGTACCCGGCGCCACCGAGGACATGGGCCGCCACGGCTCCGGCCGCGGCTGAGGTGGTCACCGCCAACGGAGCGAAACGACGACCCCGGGCGGAGAACGCCGATCCGATGTCGACCGCCCAAACTGCGATGATCGCCACCAGAGCGGCCGCCCAGATCTCCTGGTTCTGCATGTTGGCCACCACCGCCGCCACCGCCACCGCAACGGGGAGAAAGGCAAGCAGGTCGACGGTTGAGACTGCAGCCGGCTGGCTGCCACCGGACACCGGGGGGAGGAGCACCACCTCGTCGCTCTCACCGAGACGGTCGTCGGGACCGGCCTCTTCGCCATTGACCCAAATCCGCGACGACTCGACCCCCCGAGCGAACTCGGAGCCGTACTCCTCGGAGGCGACACGGATCACCTCTGCCACCGTGTCGGCCTCGAACTCGGCGCGCCCGGTGCCGGCGATCTCGCGGAGGTTTGCGAACATTCGGAGCTTGGCCATGCCATGAGGGTAAATGCTGATGCACCGCTCGGGCTTGAATTCCCTTACCCTCGGTCTCGTGGACGAGACCATCCTGGTGGCAGTCGAGGTTCCCTACGCCGGGGACGAGCGCCACAAGAACTGGGCCAAGGTGGTCGACTCGGTCGACTCGGCGAAGAGCTCGGGGTGGGCGTACGACGGTCCTTTCGTCGCGGTGGGAGGCATTCAGGACCTCCCCGTGGGCGGAGTGCTCCTGGTTTACGGAGAGCGGGGATCGAGGGCGAATCCGCAGGTAACGGCGAGGGTCTACACGGTCAACGGAGACTCCACCCTGAGCCTCGAGGCCGAGGCCAAGGGGAGGGCGTGGGCCCGCACTCTGAGGGACCCAATCGAGCGCCGCCTCGGAGCGGAGAAGACCCCGATCGACCTCTCCCATCTCACCGACGAGACACTGGCCGACGAACTTCGGGCCCGAGGTTGGAGGGTAGAACAACCATGAAGACCATCACCATCCATGCCAAAGGCGGGCCCGAACGGCTCGTCCTCGAAGAGAGCGACGAGCCCCGGGCCGCACCGGGGACGGTCCTGGTCGAGGTTGCCGCCGCCGGGGTCAACTTCATCGACATCTACCAACGTGAAGGCATCTACCCGATGTCGTACCCGTTCGTCCCCGGAATTGAAGGTGCCGGTGTTGTCGTCGGGCTCGGCGAAGGGGTAGAGCACCTCTCGGTCGGAGACCGGATCTCGTGGACCAATGTGGTGGGGAGCTATCGGGAACGACATGTGGTTGCTGAAGACCAGGCAGTCCCCATTCCCGATCAGTTCGATGTGGAGACCGCGGCCGCTCTCCTCCTCCAGGGGTTGACCGCCCACTACCTGGCCACCGACACCTACCGGCTCGACGAGGGAAGCCGGTGCCTGGTACATGCGGGAGCGGGAGGCGTCGGCCTCCTCCTCACCCAGATCGCCAAGCTGCGCGGGGCGACCGTGATCACCACGGTGGGCTCGGACGAGAAGGCAGAGCTGAGCCGCCAGGCCGGGGCCGACCTGGTGATCAACTACCGCGAGGTCGACTTCCACGAGGCGATCGAAACGGTTTACCGGCCTCATTCTCTGGACGTGGTCTACGACGGGGTCGGGGCCGACACCTTCATGCAGGGTCTCGATCTGCTCCGGCCCAGGGGGATGATGGTCACCTTCGGCAATGCCTCCGGTGTCGTTCCAGAGATCTCGCCGCTGATCCTGGGGAACAAAGGCTCGCTCTTCCTCACCCGTCCCTCCCTGGGTCACTACATCGCCACTCGGGAGGAGTTGCTTGCTCGTGCCCACGACCTCTTCGGTTGGGTGACCGAAGGACGACTCGAGGTGAGGGTCGGGGGCCGTTACCCCCTCGCCGACGCCGCCAAGGCCCAACAAGATCTCGCCGCCCGACGCACCACAGGCAAACTCCTGATCCTCTCCTAGCGCCCGGCCACCGCCTGGATGGCGGTCATCACCGCGGCCGGCGCCTCGAGGTGGGCCTTCCAGACATCGACATCGGTTATCACCGCATGCGGTATCGCCGCCTTGACCCGCTGCACCGACTCCCGGGAGACATCACCTCCCAGACTCCACACATAAGCCGTGGGCACCTCGATCTGGTCGAGGTCAGAGGGGACGAAGGATGCTTGCGGAGTGTTGTAGAAAGCGTTGATCGAGTCGGTGGACCCGGCAATGGCTGCAGTCACACTCCGGTTGACTGCTTGTTGCGCGGTGGGGCACCAACCGCCATCGCCACAGTGCGGAGCCCAGGTGCGGGCGGAGAACCGGCCCGACGTCTCGTAGCTGAAGGTCATGGAACGGCCAATCCAGGGGAGCTTCTGGGTCCGCTCCCGCCACCCGTCTACGGGCCAGAAGTCGACGTCGACCATGACCAACCCCCGTACCAGGTCGGGGCGGGTCACCGCGGTTTCGGCGGCGACCTTCCCCCCAAGCCCTACTCCGACCAGGATCACCGGTGCCCCATAACGCTCGGCGATGACCTCGGCGACCACGCCGGCCATGGCGGACACCGTGTGGTGGGAGCCAACCTGGCCCACCCGCTGGCTCAAGCCAAAGCCGGGAAGGTCGAGTGTGACCGGGCGAAGGCTCCCCTGCACCAGTGGCACCAACTGATCGAAGACCACACTCCCGGCGACATCGACGTCATGAAGCAGGATCACTGGCTCGGGAGCAGCCGAAAGGTCGACGACCCTGATGTTGAGGTCACCTGCGACGGTGAAGGTCGCCGGATCGAGCCCGAGGGATCCGATGGTCACGTTCTCCACCAGGTCGATCCTCTCCTGGGTCGACGCGTTCCAGACCACCGTGCCGGCGACTCCGGTGAGGACGACCAAGAAGATGAACTTGGCCAGGACCCTGGCAGTCTTCTCTTCTTTCGGTGGTTGCCTGAGACCCATCAGCTGACCAGGACCACGTGCAGATGACGGGGCCCGTGCACTCCCAAGTTCAATTGCATTTCGATATCGCCGGTCCGGCTGGGCCCGGTGATTACCACCAGGTTGGCGGTGTCGGCGGGCAAACCGGGATGACGTTGGGACCAGTGTGCCAGAGACCTCTCGATCACCCCGACATCGAGCAGCGCGATATGCACCTCGGGCGCCAGACTGGCCATCCTCGGCCTTCCCGCGGTGTGGACCAAGACGATGCTCCCCGATTCGGCAAGACCGGCGTCGGCGCCGGTGACCCCGAGGTCGAGGTGGTGATGGCCCCGGAGGAGTCCCGGTGTTCCCGGCCCGTTGGGAACCACCCCGCCGGTCACCCTGGTGAGACCGGCGGACACCAGGGTTGAGGGGACACCGGCCACGTTCAGATCGTCCCAGGCGACAAAGGTGGCCGCTCCATGCCCCGCAGCAATCCCCGCCACCACACGGGGCACACCGTGGCGACTGGTCGGGCCGTGGACCACCGCGTTCACCGACATCGCACGAGACCGGAAGAGGGAGACGAGGTCGGTGGGGTCCAACTCGGGAAGACCCGATCCCGAATCGGGCACGTCGGGGAGACCCCCGCTCATCACCGCGTCCGCCACCCGGGCGAGAAACACGTCACGTTCCACGGTTCGACCTCCACCAGTCCCCGAACGACTCGGCAGGCGGGCGTGGCAAGTCGCGGTGCTCGGTCCATCCGCGGCCCGGCCCCGGCATCCTCCCGATCCATCCGCGGGAGGCGAGTGGTGTGGTGACCAGGCGGACGAGACGCCGGAGACGGGCCCACCTGGCAGGCTCTACGGCAGCCCGGGCGTAGCGGCGTATCCCTCGGTTGAGCCACCCGGGAAGCCTCCCCTCGGAGGCGGCGAGGCGGCGGAGCTCGAGCAACATCGCCGGGATCTGGATCCCCACCGGGCACACCTCCTGGCACGCGCCACAGAGAGTCGATGCGTAGGGCAAGTCCCACCAGGGGTCCATCCCCTCGAGCCCCGGGGTGAGGACCGACCCGACCGGGCCCGAGTACACCGTCCCGTAACCATGGCCACCGACCGTCCGGAACACCGGGCACACGTTGAGACATGCGCCGCAACGGATACATGCAAGGATCTCAGCGGTCGGGCCCCCGAGGACTTGGGAGCGGCCGTTGTCGATGATCACCACATGGAGCTCCTCCGGCCCGTCGGGATCGTCGGTGCGTCGCGGGCCGGTGATGACATTGGTGTAGACCGAGAGACGCTGCCCGGTGGCAGAACGGGCCAGAGTCTCCAGGATCACCGCAGCGTCCTCCCACCCGGGGACGACACGCTCCATCCCCATCAGGGCGATATGAACCCTGGGAACGGTGGTGACCAGACGCCCGTTGCCCTCGTTGGTCACCACCACCAGCGACCCCGACTCGGCCACTGCCATGTTGACTCCCGAGATCCCGGCGTCTGCGGCGAAGAAGACGGGGCGGAGCCTCTCCCGGGCGATGAGGTTGAGCCGGGCCGGATCGTCGGTGTATTCGACACCGAGGTGGTCGGCGAACAACCGCCCGACGTCCTCCTTGGTCAAATGGAGAACCGGGGCGATGATGTGACTCGGGGTGTCCCCGGCCAGCTGGGCGATGTATTCGCCGAGGTCGGTCTCGACGACACCAACTCCGATCCCTTCCAGGTGAGCGTTGAGGTCGATCTCCTCGGAGACCATCGACTTGGACTTGACCACCCTGGTGGCGCCCGCGGCCTCGAGTATCCCGGCGACGATTCGATTGGCCTCGACAGCGTCGGCGGCGAAATGAACCACCCCGCCCCGAGCTGTCACCTGATCGGCAAACCGGGCGAGCAGCCGGTCGAGATGTCTCAGCGAATGGACTCGGATGGCCCGGGCCCGCTGTCGCATCTCGGCGCTGATGGGAAAGTCGCTCATCGCCTGGTCCCGGGTCGAGGTCATGTTTCGGACCCCGCGATCGACGGCGCGGGCCTCATCGCTGCCGATGAGCCGCTCCGCCCTGGAGAGGAAGGTGACCGGCTGGCTCATCACTGGCCCTCCTCTCCGGCAAGGACCTCGGCGATGTGCCGTACCCGGATCGCCGAGCCCCGTCTCCGTAGACCGCCTTCGAGATGGATGAGACAGGAGATGTCGCCACCCACCAGGGTGTCGGCACCGGAAGCCTCGATGCGGTCGAGCTTGGCGTCCATGATCGCTCCCGACACCGCCGGCATACCGATCGAGAACAGCCCCCCGAAGCCACAGCACTCGCGGTCGTCGTCCAGGGGCACCCGCTCCACACCGGCGAGGAGTCGATCGGCTGGTCCATCGAGACCCAACCCACGCAACCCGTGGCATGAGTACTGGTAGGCGACCGCACACCCATCGCAGGCCG
>CAYZKF010000022.1:0-13892 GCA_964479135.1 uncultured Acidimicrobiaceae bacterium | reverse complement strand
CGGGAGCTGACACCGGAGGTAAACCAGGTGCTCTCCAGTCTCCAGCTCGACTGAATGATGGGCCGCTAATTGTGTCTGATACAAGAATCGGTCGACTCCATGAGGCGATGACAGGAGACGGGGTCGACTTCTCACTGTTCTCGGTCGGGCCCGATCTGCCCTATCTGACAGGGTACGCCACCGAGCCGTCGGAGCGGCTGACCATGCTGGTGGTTCCGGCGGCCGGGGAGCCGACACTTTTCGTGCCCCTCCTCGAAGCCGCCCGCGTCCCGGCGGGTGTCGTCGAGGTGGTTGCCTGGGGGGAGCACGAGGATCCGGCTCGGCTGGTGGCGGCCCGATGTCGCCAAGCCGGAGCTGTCGCCATCGGTGACCAAACCTGGTCGGTGTTCCTCGTCAGACTTCTCGAACGCCTCGGCGAGGTCACCTGGTTTCCCGCCTCGGATCTGATGCGCGGCCTGCGGTCGGTCAAGGACCCCGCCGAGATCACCGCGTTGCGGGAGGCAGCCCGGGGCGTCGATCGGGTCCTGGCCCGGATCCCGGTAGAGGTGAGGTTCGGAGGGCGTACCGAGCGGGATGTAGCGGCGGATATCAAGGCGATGATCGTCGGGGAGGGGCACGACACCGCCGAATTCGCCATCGTTGCCAGCGGCCCTCATGGTGCCTCGCCTCATCACAACCCGGGCAACCGGGTCATCGAGGTCGGCGATCTGGTGGTCTGTGACTTCGGCGGAACGTGGAATGGCTACTACTCCGACGTGACCCGGACTTTCGTCGTCGGCGACCCTGATCCCCTCGCGGTCGAAGTCCATGCACTGGTGGCTGGGGCCAATGAGGCAGGCCGGTCGGCTGTGAGGCCGGGGGCAGCTTGCGAGGACGTAGACCGGGCGGCGCGTCAGGTCATCGCCGGGGCCGGATATGGGGAGTACTTCATCCACAGGACCGGCCATGGCATCGGCCTCGAAGTTCACGAGCACCCGTACCTGGTCGAAGGGAACACCGAGCCACTGGTCGCAGGGATGACGTTCTCGGTGGAGCCCGGTATCTACCTTCCCGGACAGTTTGGGGTGCGGATCGAAGACATCGTGGCCTGTGGTGATACCGGTGTCGACGAGTTGAACACCGCCTCACGTCAACTGTTAGAGGTCGGCTGATGGACGGTTCGTTAGGCGAAGCGAACCCGAGGGGATAGTCTGGTGCGGTCTTGACTCGACGTTTCACCTCCCTCGCCTTGGTTGTCGCCCTCGTGTTGTCAGTGGTGACCCTGGTTCCCTTGGAGGCCGACGCCTCGACCACCGTGGCCAACCTGCAGACCCGCCTCAAGGCCAAGGGGTTCTACCGGGGACCCATCGACGGGGTCAACGGGGCCCAGACCCAGCAGGCGGTGATGGCCTTTCGCAAGGAGGTGGGCGCGGCCCGCTCGTTCAGCTGGAGCAGCAGCCTCGACTCTCTCCTGGTCAACTACGTCCGGCCCTGGGTGCCTTTTCGATTGGACGCCGCTCCCGATCGGGTCGAGGTCAACCTGACCCGCCAGGTGATGTACCTGTTCAAGGGAGGCACCGTCGCTCAGATTTTCCCGATCAGCTCGGGCAACGGTCAGCCCTATAAGAACTCATTCGGTTCTTTCAACAGCGGGAACACCCCCACCGGCAACTTCAAGATCGAACGTCACATCAAAGGCGAGCGCGTCTCGTACCTCGGAACCCTGTGGAACCCCTGGTACTTCTTGGGCGGATATGCCTTGCACGGGTCGTCGAGTGTGCCAGGCCACCCGGCGTCGCATGGTTGTGTCAGGCTCACCATGTGGGACAGCGACTGGCTGGAGACTCAACTCAAGATCGGGATGCCGGTCCATGTTTGGCACGAACCGGCCGGAGTCGGACCGACCTTCGCCCCTGGGGGAAACCTGGGCATCGGGGGTTCGACGGGCTGCGCAACCGGGGACTGTGACCGGGTGGCGTTCTTCGATCGGAACAGCAGGTTCTACCTGTGGGACCAGATAAATCACTCTCCAAGCGTGGACAGTTTCCTGTATGGGAACGGGGGAGACATTCCATTCTCCGGCGACTGGAACGGTGACGGTGTGCAAACCCTTGGGTTGTACCGACAGTCAGACGGCTTCGTCTACCTCCGGAACTCCAACACCACCGGAATAGCCGACATCACCTTCTTTTTCGGCAATCCGGGCGACTTTCCGATCGCCGGTGACTTCAACGGCGATGGGAAGGACACGGTATCGATCTTCCGACCATCCGAGCAGAGGTTCTACATCATCAACCAGTTGGGCGAGAACGGGGGTGGGCTTGGTGCTGCCGAATACTCCTTCGTTTTCGGTCATGGCGGTGATGTTCCCTTTGTCGGTGACTTCGATGGCGACGGCGTGGACACGGTCGGCCTTCATCGACCCTCCAGCGGCAAGGTCTTTCTCAAGAACTCGTTGGCCGGCGGGTTCGCCGATCTCGAGTTCACCTTCGGCAATCCCGGCGACCGGATGATCGCCGGGGACTGGAACGGGAGCGGGGTCGACACTGTTGCTGTCTACCGGCCTGCGACCGGTGTGCTCTACGTCACCAACTCGAATGGCTCCGGCGTGGCTGAAGGCACCTTCGACGTGGGGTTTCTCCACGGTGTTGTCGCGCTTTCCCGCTGACACGCAGACCTCTCGAGCCCGGGTGTGACTCGCATCGAGAATGGCCTGGCATCACTGACCCGACTCGCCGGTCGGGTTCCAGCCCCTATTCGTAGAGGGCTCAAAGCTCTGCCGGGAGCCACCATGGTCCGCGACTGGCTCTACCAGAACCCACAAGGGGCGCCGCCTCAACCGGGTTCACCTCGCCCTGTGGTCTATCTCCCCACCTGGTTGCAATGGGATGTTATGAGGCAACGGCCCCAATATCTCCTCGAAGCCCTCGCCGAAGCCGGTCACGGGGTCTTCTTCGTCGACCCCAGGATCGACCGGATCTCCGTCCCCTCGCCGGGGGTCACCATCACGCCAAGCCTTCGGTCCACACCCCGTTCCGAGGTCATCATCTACACCCATTTCGCCCCGACCCGGACCCTGATCGATCGGTACTCCGCTGCTTCGGTCGTCTATGACATCCTCGACGACTTGTCAATCTACGACCCCGACGAGGTTGGGCTTCCGGCGGAACGGACCGTGCGTCATCACCATGGGCCATTGATGGAGACAGCCGACGTGGTCATCGCCTCGAACCCGGTTCTGCTGGAAAGGAACCGGGCGCTACGCCCCGACATCCTGCTGGTCGAGAACGGGGTGGACCCTGCCCTTTTCACCATCGAGGGCCCCCGGATGGGCCTGGGAGACGCACCGATCATCGGATACCACGGCGCCATCGCCCCATGGTTCGACTTCGGGTTGTTGGAACAAGTCGCCTCTTCACAACCGGGATACCGGTTCGTCCTGGTGGGTCCTGTCCTCGAAGGGGCTGAAGCGGGCATGACCCGGCTGCTACAGCAGGCCAATGTCACCCATGTGTCCGAAAGGTCGGCGTCGGAGGTCGCAGTGTACGTGCGGTCGTTCGATGTCGGTGTCATCCCATTCCAGGTGAACGAGATGACCCAAGGGGTCACTCCCCTGAAGCTCTACGAGTATCTGGCCAGCGGGGTGCCGGTGGTATCCACCCCTCTTCCTGCCTGTGTCGCCCACCCCGACGTGGAGGTGGCCAGTGACCCGGCCAGGTTCGCCGAGCTGATCGACCAGGCTCGCCAGGTGTCTCCTGAGGACCGGGGTCGCTTGCGCATCGCCGGTCGGGCGGCCTCGTGGAGTCGGCGAATCGAGCCTCTCCTCGATCGACTCAACAGCATCGGGGCATGCCGGGTCCCCTGACCCGTTTGCCTACCGCCTCCCAACAGGCGTCTTGAATGTGTCAGGCTCAGGGTCCGCTCGTGGTCCGGGCACCCCCTCTTTCAATTGATTCTGGCGGTCGTTCCTGGTGGCGGCCCTGGCACATCGGCAGTGGAGCCGTGGTGCAAGTCCTGATGGCTCGCAGTCGCGAGCGAAACGCTCCGATTCGCGGGGGAGTCAATGCTCGAGGTCGATCAGACCGAATGTGGCGATCTCGGCGCTCGAAGCAGCAGGGCTCAATACTCCGACATCGAAACGGTATCTGCCGCTTGGGATATGGAGTTGCCGCGTGTAGGAGCGGCAGTCGTGCCTAATGGGGAAGTCAAGGTTGTAGAACCCGTGCTCACGGCGGTCGAGTGGGAGGAGATCCTCTTCTCCGAAGGCATGCACGACGCAAACCGCGTCCTCGGGCAGCCGATCGAAGTCCATTTCCAGATGTAGCCCGTAGGCACCGCGGTCGAGTGTGATACTCGCGGAGGCAAACGAAATGCCAAGCATCTCGCTGGTAGGTGGTGAAAGGGCATCGATGTTCCTTCGATCGGGATGCGGACCTTCGGGTGCCAGGTCGAAGAATTGACCATCGTGTTCATAGAACCCGAGAAGATTGTGTTCGGTTGGACCGTATTCCTCGAGAAATTCGAGGCCCCTGCCGCGGAACCGGGCGTAAGTCTCGTGGTATGTGGGCGCGTGGGTCACCGTCGCCAGGTCAGTGGCGCCGACTCTCAAGCCAGCCGCCTGGCACCTGGCAAAGAACATCATGTGCTCCCCCACTTTGAGCTCGGGATGCCAGCCACCTAAGTCACGGATGACCTCCGTCTTGGCCACGAAGAAGTTGGTCACGATGTCGTGTGCCGAGATGGCTCCCTTTACACCCCGACATCCCGGGATTTTGAGCAAGTAGGGGCCGCGTCTCTCGAGAAGCAGGTTGTGCCGGATGTAGGTGCCGTCTTGGAGCCACCTTCCTCCCACAACCTCCCACTCACCGCGAGCCACAGGGTCCCGCAGTGCGCTCACATCCGTCTCGCTGGCGAAGATGTAGTCATCGTCCAACAACAAGAAGTAGGGCGTCTCGATCAATGCAAGGGCTTCATTGCGGCCCTGCGAAATACCTACGTCGAATGGCAGTTTCAGGTGGGTCACATGCGGCGGCAAGTCGACGGGAACGCGTCCGTCATCAGCAACAATGATCGGCATCTCAGGGACGAAACGATCAAGTGAGGCGACGAGGCGTTGGACTGACGGGCCTCGCTCGAAAGTCTTTACGAGGGCTGTGACGTCATTCAAAGTGCCGATGCCGACAACGATAGGGTGCCGAGTTCTTCAGAGGCGTACCGGGCGGATCAGCTCGGCTCCTCCTCCAAGCCCCGTTCGGGCGAGCGCAACTCCCGGAGAGTCGGAATCAGCAGCGGGATTGTCAGGACTGCCACCAGGTATAGGGGGTAGGCATAGCGGAACTCCTGGGCAGGGGAGGTGGCTACCACGTTTACCAGATGGACCAGGAACAGTGTGGAAGGTATCAGCAGACGTCGCTTCTCCACGGCGACGACCATGAGGGCGATCGCCAGCAGCGCGGGCAGGATGACGATGGCCGGTCTCCAGGTGAGCCACAGCCGATGTTCGAGCTCGGCCCATTGCAGGTAGGCATTGGTCAAACGGAACGCCGGGACGGAGAGGGGGTCCCGGACCAGTCCGACATCGTTCTCGGGCATGAAATACGGGATCCGGTGGAAGGTGACCCCGGCGGGTTGTGGGGGCCAGTAGACGAAGTTGGCGGCGCAAAGCCGGTGCCCCGCCACCGTGTCGAGGTCTCGGACCAGCACGTCGATGACCAGGCGTCGGTACGGACCCGGGTCGGCCCGGACCGGATCGTGGTCGAACCGCGGGTCGAAGAGCAGGGGAGTGCTGTCGTAGCAGTCGTAGAGATCGGTCCACACCCCCAGGGGTGCCAGCGACTCGAGCAGCTCGATGTCCTGGCCGCTGAATGTATCTGGCTGGTCGACGTATGAAGCTGCCACATCCGCGAGGAAGACCTGGGCCGGCTCGGTGGGAGAGCCCTCGACGCCAAGTACCTGATACAGAGGCCCGAGTACGAGGAAGGCGACGCCGAGAGCGACTCCCCATGCAGCCAGCAGGTGGCGCCACCGTCTTCGGAACACGAAGGACAGGACCACCATCGTGGCGAGCACCGTGATCGGGCCGTTTGCCCTGAGAAGGAAGACCCCGCTGAGGGCCAAGCCGAGTCTGACCATCGCCGGCCATCGGTAGACCCGGTCCTCGTCCACCGCGAGGGCTGTCAACTCGATCCAAGCCCACAAGAGGAAGAGCCCGAACAAGACATCCTTCCAGAGGGCGAGAGTGGTCGGCGCCACCGCAGGAGACAACCCGAGGAGCCAGGCGGCAGCCACCGCGACTCCGGTCGGCACTCCGGCCCGGCTCAGCCACGTGGCCGCGTACACGAGTATTGCCCCCAAGAGCAGGATCTGGGCCATTGTGACCAAACCCGGCCTCCGGCCACCCAGGCTGAAAACCTCCAAGTAGAGGGTGTGTATCGGGGGATGATGGCTTGTGTAGTTCCCGGTCTTCACCTGGGTCCATTGGTCAATGGTGTCTGGTGATGCGAAGCCGGGGTACCAGCCGAGCCACCAGACGAGGAGAGGGAGGACAGCCAAACCGGCCAGCCAATAGAGGGGGAGCGGCCTTGTGAGCAGCCGAATCGGCATCGGGACAGGTTAAGTGGACTCCGGCGTGTGTAGGTGCGCGGATTCTGGCCGTCGAAACACCCACCTACTTGCGGCGGGGGGCACTAGGGGTCGGTGGTGGTGGGGTCGGGCTCGGGAAGGCCACGGAGCAGTGCCACGGTCTCGTTGTGCCGGAACACCCTGCCGAAGAGCCCGGGCAACGGGAAGGAGTAGAGCCGCTCGATCCTGAGCCCGTGGTCCTTGGCGAGCCCTTCGATCACGTCGGCGTCCACCGGGTCGACATGGGTGACGTCGGAGCGGAATCCGGCCTCCTGGGGGACGATGAACACCACCCGGCCGCCTGGTTGGAGGTATCCGAGGTACCGGCCGACCAGTGCCGAGGCTTCCGAGTTGGTCATGTGCTCGAGGACATGGGCAAACAGCAGTGTCCCGTAGCCTCCCGGGACTGCATCCTGGCTGGCCCCGAACTCGTCGACGTGGTGCACGGTGAGACCCCGACTCCGGGCCACCTCGACGCTGTGCCGGTTGCTGTCGACGCCGACACCGCGGCCATCGAGGTGGACGAGATTGCGACCGACCCCGCACCCGATGTCGAGCACCTGGCCTTCGACCACCCGGCGGATGTTTCTCCGGTAGGGCCGCTGTGCCCCGAGTAGCCGCTTCCACCAGGCCCGGGTGTCCTCGAGACGGCGGGTGTAGTCGGGGCCATCGTGCGACGGTTTGTCCGGTGGCTGGGTCATCAACCGAGAAGGTAACCGACCAGACTGTCATCACCATGAAACCGGCCCCGGCATTGACTACGACAGTGACCCCATGACCTGGCCATCCGTCACCGTCATCTTGCCGGTGCTCGACGAGTCGGCCCACATCGAGACCACCATGTCCGATCTCCTCGGACAGGACTACCCGGGGGTGTTCGAGGTGGTGGCAGCCGACGGTGGTTCAACCGACGGGACCAGGGAGTATCTCACCGACCTCGCCGGCAGGGACCGGCGCGTCCGGTTGATCGCCAACCCTGGACGCCGGCAGTCCCATGGGCTCAACGCTGCCGCCGAGGTTGCCATGGGTGAGATCCTGGTCAGGGCGGACGGACACTCCCGGTATGCCGATGACTATCTGACCCGTTCCGTCGAGGCCCTTGGCGAGGTCGAAGGGGCGGTCGGTGGAAGGATGAACCCGGTCGGCTTCGACACCTTCAGCAGGGCGGTGGCCGCGGCGATGAACAGTCCGCTGACCATGGGGCCGGCTCCGTTCCACCATGCGATCGAGCGCCAGCCGGTGGACACCGTCTATCTGGGGGCCTTCCGACGTGACGATTTCGCAGACCTGGGCGGGATCCGGGCTTTCCCCTCCGGCTCGTCGGAGGACGCCGACTTCTACTACCGCTGGCGTCGCTCCGGTCGGCAGGTCCAAGTCGACCCGAACATCCAGTCCTGGTACACCCCACGAAACACCATTGGCGCGTTGTGGCGCCAGTACTGGCGTTACGGGCAGGGCAAGTCGGAGATGCTTTGGGTGAACGGCAGGTTCCCATCGTGGCGTCCGTTGGCACCGATGTTCTTGGTAGTCGGGTTGGTGGCGTCGGCCGCTCTCGGTGTGGTCACCGGGTTGTGGTGGCCACTCGGCGTGGTGCTCGTCTCGTGGTTGGCGGTGCTGGTGTTTGCCGCGGCGTCCGGTGCCGGCCCCCTCCCGTTGACCGTGGTGGCCGCAGGTGTGATGCATCTTGCCTACGGGTTGGGAGGGCTGTGGGGTTTGGTCAGAGGGCCGTTTCCTCTTCGACACCTGAAGTAGACCCGGTGTGGGGGGTGTGATACCACCCGGTGACCCTGGTCGAGAGGACCCTGACGGGGAGCCACAGCGCAGCGAGCAAGACCAAGAGTGGATAACGGGCGATCCGGCGTGCGGGTAGACCGTCGCGCGCCAGGAACGGGACGGGCTGGAGCACCTGGAGTGCGGTGACCGCGGCCCAGACCTGCCACGGGAACAGCAACGGGCTGCCGAGCACGGCCGCCGCGACGGTGGTGGCTCCTGAGATCAGGGCGACGAACGACCGGCCCGGTTGGACCAGCCGGATTGCCATGTCGAGGTTTGCCGGTGAGGGATGGGTGAGCAACGTCGCCAGGTGTCTCTTCCTGGTGGCTCGTTTGCCGGCCATCCATCGGGCTCGTTGACGGACCGCCACCGGGACCGTCCCCGGTTTTTCATCGGAGATCCTCACGTCGTGGAGCCACTCGATCCGATGTCCGGCGAGGAGGAGACGGACGGCGAGATCCTGGTCCTCGGTGAGTGAGTCGGCGAACCCACCGGCATCGGCGAGAGCCGAAGCGGTCATTGCCATCCCGGTTCCGCCCAGGTCGGAAGACCAGCCGAGATGGGCTCGGGCCAGTTGGACCATCCGGTTCCCCGCCCAATAGGAGAGGGCCGAGGCCTCGGCGAGCAGGGATTGGTCGGGGTTGGTGGCGTCGAGATAACACTGGACGATCTGATGCCCGGCGTCGATCTCGTCGGCGATCCGGGCCAGGGTGTGAGGTGGCACCCGGTTGTCGGCGTCGAAGACCACCAGTGTCTCGTCCCCGGCCAGAGGCCGGCGTTCCAGATGCCAGGACAGCGCAGGGCCTTTGCCCGGTTTGCCCTCGCTGCGTTGGTCGACCGATACACCAGCGGCCCGGGCGAGCTCGGCGGTGGCATCGGTGCAGCGGTCGGCGAGAACCCGGATTTCGACCAGATGGGCCGGGTAGTCGAGGGCAGCGAGATCGCCGAGCAGGGTGGGGAGCACCGTCGCCTCGTCATGGGCCGGTACCACGATTCGGAACCGTCGTTGACGGGCGCCGCGAGGTGCGGGTCGGCGATCGGGCCAGCCCCACATGGCGGTGATCGCGTTGTAGAGGACGAGGGCGATCATTGTTGTCTGGGCGGCGAGCGCCACGAGCCGTAGCATGCCCCCCCGAGGCTAGAGCCGGAGCACATGGAAGACGACAACATCGAACTGCCGCCGGAATCGGTCGCCGTCGTCTTCGGCACCCGACCAGAGATCGTCAAGCTGGCGTTTGTCATCGAGGGTCTGGGGTCGGCACCCCGGGTGATCCACACCGGTCAGCACTACGACTTCGGGCTGTCCGAGTCCTTTCTCGACGTGTTTGGGATCGCCGAGCCGTCGCTGTTCCTGGGTGTCGGGGGGATGACCCGCGCCGGTCAGATCGGAGCCGGAGTGACCGCATTGGGCGAAACCTTTGCCCAAACCAGGCCACTGGCCGTCGTGGTCCAGGGCGACACCAACACTACGCTGGCCGGTGCGGTGGCGGCCAACGCCTACGAGATCCCCCTGATCCACGTCGAAGCCGGGCTGCGGAGCCGTGATCGGCGGATGCCCGAGGAGCACAACCGGGTCCTCACCGATCATCTCGCCGACCTGTTGTGCGCCCCCACCGAGGTGGGCCGGGGGAATCTGGTCGGCGAGGGGATCGACCCCTCACGCATCATCACCACCGGGAACACCGTGGTGGAGGCGGTGCAACGGCTGATGCCCGACCAGGATGGTCGAAAGGCACTCGTCGAGTCGTTCGGGCTCGAGCCCGGCGGCTACGTCCTGTCGACGTTTCACCGTCCCGAGAACGTCGATGATGCCGACCGGTTCTCATCGATCGTCGAACAGCTCTCCCGGCTGGCTCTTCCGGTTCTCCTCCCCCTCCATCCCCGATCCCGGGCTCGGGCCGAGGAGTTCGGCCTCGACTCCCACCTGGCCCGCCTCCGGGTGGTCGAGCCGGTCGGCTACCGGGAGTTTCTCGGGCTCAGCGCCGAGTCGGCGTTCTTGGTCTCCGACTCCGGTGGTGTCCAGGAGGAGGCTTCGATCTACAAGCGCCCGGTGGTGGTGGTGAGGAGGAGCACCGAGCGTCCCGAGGTGTTGGGCACCTTCGCCCGTTTGGTCGAGCCCGAAGAGATCGCCGATACGGTGTCGGCCTGGTTGGGAGACATCTCGGCAGTTCACCGCGAACTGGCCGAGACGGAATCGCCATATGGGGACGGTTCGGCGTCGAGCCGGATCGTGGCGGCTATCGGAGAGCTGGTCGATGGTGTTTGACCGGCTGCGCCTTGGTCGCACCAGGGGTGCACCCGACCGGCGTCCCCCCCATCTCTCGTTCGGAACCTGGGCCGACCTTCCCGAGGGTTCGGTGGTCCAGGTTTGTCATCCCGATTGGAGAGGTGTCAAGGCGGCCGCCTACGCATTCCGGACCCCGGTGGTGGAATGCGACGACCTCGCTGAGTGGGCTGAGGAACTCACCGCCGAGATAGCTGGAAGATCAGTGACATGTGTGGTGATTCAGGGTTGGCCCCCCGGTGCCGGGAGCTTCGCCCGCCTCCTGTCCGAGAAGGGAGTTGATGCCAAGGCAGTACTCCACTCCTCCCCGGCGCTCCAAGGCGAGATCTCCAGTGAGGCAGACGTTGTCGCTGAGGCCTTCGAGTTGGCCAGGGTGGGTTTTCTGACCGGGATCGGCATGGACAAGTCGGGAGTCGCCGAAGGATTCGCCGCGTTCGGACATCAGGTGACCCACCTGCCCAACCGGGCATCCGACATGACCGGTGTGACCAGGATGGAGCTCGGGGAGGGCTTCCATGTCGGTGTCTTCGGGGAACCTTGGTGGCCGAAGAACATTCTCACCCAGGTGCTGGCGGTGGGACTGCTCGAGGGCTCAATTGCCCACTTGTCCCGGCCGTTGGGTGTGACTTACCTCGACGACACGTCCCATGTGGTTCACGACGGCCTCGATCGCCAGGCGTTCTTGAATCTCCTCGGCTCGGTCGAGGTGAACCTCAACGTTTCGCTGACCGAGTGTCACCCGATGCTCCCGATCGAGTCATACCTGCTGGGGGTGCCATGCCTGATGTCGCGGACATCGGCCGTTTTCAGGAACGATCCAGCGCTTTGGGATTTGACCACTGTTTCCGAACACGACAACCCTTCGGCAATAGCGGAAGCAGCCCGCATCCTGATTCGCAACCGGGGCGAGGCATTGGAGCGTGCTCGCGCCTGGATCGCGACAGCCGATAGAGACGCCGAGGAGAGGTGGGTGTCGTTCATCTCCGGCTGACCCAAGCGCCTCCCGATCAGGACCTAGCTGTTGGCTCTCGCCGTGCCCCGGTGTGGCCCAAGCCTCGCCCACGGCAACGAAATCGAGACTGCCTACTATTTGGCCTTCAAGTGCCAAGAATCCCATTGTCGAACACCGATGCCTGCCGACTCCGCTGATCCACCAGCGGTGTCTACCTCGGCAGGCGAGGACGTCGGCGGGGTACACGGTCTCAGTCGGATAGCTCTGCACCTCGCGGGACTCACCGGCGTGGCTGTTGCACAGCCGGTGTTCGCGGTCTACCAGAAGAGCCCGGAAATATTCATTGCCCGCTCGACGCCACCAGCGGTGGTGATCATGCTCGCTCTGCTGCTGGCGTTCGGGCTTCCGGCGGCAATGTGGGGAATCGTTGTTCTGGCCGGTGCCATCCGCCGGTACCTGGTCATGCCGACCTCGTCGGCATGGGTGGGGCTGCTGGTAGCTGCACTTGTTCTCCAGGTCTCGGGAAGGGTGCGCGCCATTCCCCTGGTGTTCGCGGTCGTCATCGCAGTTCTCGCCGGATTCGGTGCGGGGCTGGCGTACGCACGCGTACCGGGCCTTGGGGGATATCTGACATTCCTCTCGCCCGCCAGTGTCGTCTTCCTTGGGTTGTTCTTGTTCACCCACCCCATGTCGGCACTGCTCTTTGCACAGGAGACGTCGAGCGAAGACCTTCCGGTTCTGTCCTCCGACGCACCCGTCATTTTCATCCTGTTCGACGAGATGCCATTGGTGTCCCTCCTGAATTCGGCTGAGACCATCGATGCTCTGCGCTACCCGAACCTGGCGAGATTGGCCGACGACGCCACTTGGTTTCGGAACTCGGCAGCCGCCCACCCGTTCACCACGCGTTCCATACCGGCATTGCTGTCGGGGGAACTCCCCGACCCCGGTCGACTGGCGACATCCAGCGACTACCCGAACAACATCTTCACCCTGTTCGGCTCCTCTCACAGCCTCGATGTCTGGGAGCCGCTCACCAACCTCTGCCCCCCTGCACTCTGTGGGGTGGAATCGCCCCCAATCTGGACGGAAATTCGTGAACTCTCTCGAGTGACGGTGCAGCTTTACCAGAGAATCGTCGCCCCTCAGTTGTTCGACGACGTGATCCTGACCATCGACGATCCGTTCGACGACTTGGCCCACCGTATCGATACCGAGATTGGTGCTGACCAGCAGCAGCGCATTCGCGAGTTCATCGACGGAATCGACGGATCGGACCGGCGACTCCACTTCGCCCATTTCTTCCTACCTCATGCCCCCTTCTACTTGCTGCCATCGGGTCGCTCGTACAACGGGAGGGCCCACACCATTGCGGCGCTGGACGGTGACGGGGTGTGGCAGGGCGACCCGTGGAATACCTTCGAGCAACATCAACGCCACCTGCTTCAGGTGGGAGCTGTAGACCGCCTCGTCGGAGAGCTCATTGACCATCTCCAGTCCATAGACGCCTACGAGAAAACCATGATCGTCATCACTTCCGACCATGGTGTGGCTCACATGGACGGGCTTCCACGACGGGATCTGACTGAAGGCACTCTGTTCGACATCGCACTGGTACCTCTCATCGTGAAGGCCCCCGGTCAGGTGACCGGGGGGGTTGATGATCGGCTGGTCCAGGCAGTCGATGTCCTTCCCACGATCGTTGATCTCTTGGGAGGGGATCGACCCTGGCCGGGTGAGGGGATCTCCCTCGCCACCGGAGATGGGAGGTCGGAGCTGGTGATAAGGAGCCAAGACAACCTCGAGATCACGATCGATGTCCGGGTTGGGGGCCGGCGGGAGGCGATACAACGAGTGATCGATCGATTCGGGACCGAAGAAGGGGAACGGGACCTCTTCGCCTTCGGGCCGTTCGCAGATCTCGTCGGGAAGCGCATCTCCTCTTTCGGTGTCGGGCATCCCGATGTCAGGGTGCTGTTCGACGAGCCCACCTTGCTCTTTTCTGTCGACCCGGAATCTGGTTATGTGCCTGCATATGTGAGAGGCAGGCTCGAAGGTCTGGCCCGGCTAGAGACAGAGCCTCATCTCGCCCTCGTCCTCAATGGTGTTGTCGGTGCCGTTGTCCCACTTCATGATGTCGACGTCGACTCCGGTAGGTTCGCGGCCGTCCTTGACGACTCGCTCTTCGAACAGGGCTACAACTCGATCTCGGTCCTAGCCGTCTTCGAAGGGGACGAGGGCTTGGTTGCCCGAGAGGTCTTTACCGACGCCCCCAACGCTTAC
>CAYZKF010000021.1:0-13963 GCA_964479135.1 uncultured Acidimicrobiaceae bacterium | reverse complement strand
GCGAAAGAGGAAGCATCTCCGGGATTCAGGCCCGGGATCACCGTGATCCCGAAGTCCATGTCCGGATTCTGCCCTTGGATGCCGGCGGCCCCGGTGACCAACGTGATGTTGAAGTTGCCGGTGCCCATGATCCCCACCTTGCCCGATCCGAACACCTCGGCGAAGGTGGCGCCGGTCTCCGCTTGGGCCGCGGGGTCGATCAGGCCTTCTCGGTGCATCATCCGGGCCCATTCCAGGACCGGTTTGATCTGCTCGGGGGTGACCATCGCATCATCGCCGGGGAAGCCGGGCTCGATCTTGCCACCGTTGGCCCAGATCATCGGTCCGAAGGTGAAGATGTTGCAGCCGGCACAGTTGCCCGGCAGGTAATAGCCGTAGATGTCGTCACCAAGGGCAGTGATCGCCGCAGCCATGTCGTGCAGCTCTTCCAGGGTGGTGGGTGGCTGTTCCGGATCGAGACCCGCCTCCCGGAACAGGTCTTTGTTCCAGAACAGGGCAGACACGTCGGCGTAGAGCGGGACGCCATAAAGACGACCCTCCCAGGTGGCCACGTCGATGTGACCCTGACTGGCGGTGGCCAGGTCGGGGTTGCCGCTGATCAGATCGGTGATCTCCTGGAGCTGACCGGCACTGCTGAACTGCGGCCCGTAGATCAGGTCGAGACCCATGAGGTCGGGAACCTCACCCGAGGCAATGCCCCGCGCCAGTGCGGAGACCATCTCGGTGTGCTCGATATAGGTCAGGTTGATGAAGCGATCCGGGTTGCGGCTGTTCCAGGCACAGACCAGGGCATCGACCATCTGGGCATTGCCACCGGACCGCTCCCACATCTCCATCGCCCCTGGGACATTGGAGCGCTCGGTGGTGTCACAGTCGATGACCAGCTCCCCAGGCGCAGCCGCGGTGGTGGTGGTGTCCCCTCCACCTCCGGGGGCCGATGTCGTCGGGGTGACGCCGGCGGCTGTGGTGGTGGTTCCTTCGCCCCCGTCCCCGTTACAGGCGGCGACCACCAGTGCCATGACAATCGCCAGGATCATCAGCACCGACGGACCGCTCCGGCGGCGGACATGTTTACTCATCGTCATCAGGTTCTCCTCCTAGTCGGGTGATGTCCGTGTATCGCGCCGGAATCGCCGACGCAGCCAGGTATGGGTGAGACAGGTGATGTGGTCGAAAAGCAGGTCAAGATATGTCGACCCCCAGTCCGCACGCTCCTTCCTCTGCCCTGGCGAAAAGGGCCGTTCTCCTTGCCCTTCCGCGACAGCAATCCTATGCATACATTGCAATGCTGTCAACCGTAATCAAGGGTCGGCGCTCTCGATCAGGTGTTGCGGGGGTCTCCAGGTAAGGGGCCGGCGGCGGTCAGATACCGGCGGTGAGGTGGTGGTACGCCTGGTTCCACCGCAGCTCGCGCTCGAAGGAGGCGAAGGTGGTGGCACGGTCGATGGCAGCCAACTCGATACCCGCCATGGCGGCGAAGTCGGCTATCACCTCGAGGTCGACATCGAGACTGAGACAGGTGTGATGCGACCCCCCGGCAAGCAGCCACGCCGCGGTCGCGGTCTCGAAGTCCGGTAGAGGTCTCCAGACGGCTCGGGCCACCGGAAGCCGAGGCAGCGGCTCGTCGGGCTCGGTGAGATCGACCTCGGCGGCGACCAGGCGAAAGCGGTTCCCCATATCGACCAGGCCGACGACCACGCCGGGACCGGTTCGGGCGGTGAACACCAGCCGCACCGGATCGGACTTGCCCCCGATGGAGAGCGGGTGGATCTCACACGACGGCCGATCGCCGGCGATCGATGGACATACCTCGAGCATGTGGGCCCCCAACACCTTGGGGCCGGTCTCACCGAGGTGGTAGGTGTAGTCCTCCATGAACGAGGCGCCCCGGCTCCCGCCGGTTCCCATCACCTTCATCACCCGGACCAGGATCGCTGTCTTCCAGTCGCCCTCGGCCCCGAACCCGTAGCCGTCTGCCATCAGACGTTGCACCGCGATCCCGGGGAGCTGGGGCAGCCCGGCCAGGTCCTCGAAGGTGTCGGTGAAGGCCCCGAACCCGCCGGCGGTCAGGAAAGAGCGAAGTCCCTGCTCGATCCGGGCCGCCTCGACCAAAGATTGGTGCCGATCCCCATCGCCCATCAACTCCGGCGCCATCGAATACAGGTCGTGATAACTCTCGATCAGCTCGTCGACCTCCGCCTGGTCGACCTCGGCGATGGCCGACTCGAGATCGGCGACACCAAAGCCGTCGACTGAGACACCAAACCTCACCTCGGCCTCCAGCCGATCACCATCGGTGACCGCGACCCGACGCATGTTGCTGCCGAACCGGGCCACCTTGAGATTGCGCGACTCGTGTCGGCCGCAGGCCGCCCGCGACCAGGCACCGATCCGATCCGCCACCGACGGGTCCTGCCAGTGGCCGACCACGATCTTCCTCGGTACCCGGAGCCGGCTGAGGACGTAAGCGAACTCGCGGTCCCCATGCGCAGCCTGGTTGAGGTTCATGAAGTCCATGTCGATCTCCGACCAGGGCAGATCCCGGTTGTATTGGGTGTGGAGATGGAGCAGGGGCTTGTCGAGAGCGATAAGACCCGGGATCCACATCTTGGCCGGGGAGAAAGTGTGCATCCAGGCGATGACCCCGACACACGACGGGCTGGCGTTGGCCTGACGGCAGACGTCCTCAATGGCCTCGGAGGACGACACCACCGGTTTGGCCACGATCCGCACCGGGACCGCCGTCGATCCGTCGAGACCGGCGGCTATGGCCGCGGAGTTGTCGGCAACTTGACGAAGGACATCCTCCCCGTAGAGGCCCTGACTTCCGGTCAGGAACCACACCTCATAGGTGTCTAGCCCGCTCATGCCGGTACCGCCGTCCGGTGACGGACGCCTTCCTGTGCCGCTCGGAGGCGACGCATCGGCGAGGAGTCCGCCGACATGGTGTCGTGGAGCTGGCGATAGATGCCGTAGAGGTCGTGGTACACGGCAGCGGTTGATTCGTCGGGAAGGTATTGGTCGTCCCCGAGCCGGGCCATCCGCCGCGAAGCCTCGACGATGGTGGAGTACCCACCAAGCTCGGGCCCGGCGGCGACCGCGGCGAACATCGCCGAACCCAAGGCGGGTGTCTGGCGCGATTCTGCCACGTACACCGGGCGGCCGGTGATGTCGGCGGAGAGCTGCATGAGCAGACGATTCTGGAAGGGAAGCCCGCCACAGGCGACGATTCGGTCCACCCCGATACCGGCCTCCTCCAACGCCTCGATGATCACCCGGGTGCCGAACACCGTGGACTCCAACATCGATCGGTAGATCTCACCGGGCCTGGTGGCCAATGTCGCTCCCATCAACAGTCCGGTCAGATTGGCGTCGACGAGGACGGACCTGTTCCCGTTCCACCAGTCGAGGGCAACCAGCCCCGACTCGCCCGGCCGGAGCAGGCTCGCCTCCTTCTCCAAAGTTCGATGGAGCTCGCTGGACGAGCCGCCATTACCTGCCAGCAGGTTGGTGAGCCAGCCGAACATGTCGCCGACCGCGGCCTGGCCCGCCTCATAACCGAAGAGCCCGGGTATCACCCCGTCCTCGACTACTCCGCAGATTCCCGGCACCACCCGGTCGACATCGGCCAGCGCCAGATGACAGGTGCTGGTTCCCATCACCGCCACCAGGGTCCCCGGCGATACCACCGTCGAGGCCGGGACCGAGACATGGGCGTCGACATTGGCCACGGCGACCGGGGTGCCCACCTTGAGCCCGGTCAACTCGGCGGCGTCGCCGGTTATCAGCCCGGCCCTCTCCCCTGGGCTGGAGATGTCTTGAGACATCTTCTCTTCGACGACACCGACGAACCCGGGGGCCAGTGACTCGAAGAATGACCGGTCGGGAAAACCTTCCCGTTTCGACCACAACGCCTTGTACCCGGCGGTGCAGCTGTTGCGGGTCTCCTCACCGGTGAGTTGCCAGATCACCCAGTCGGCAGCCTCGATGAGGCGGTCGGCCCTGGCGTAGACCTCGGGTGCCTCGTCGAGGATCTGGAGCGCTTTGGCGAAGAACCACTCCGAGGAGGTGCGACGCCCGTAGCGGTCGAGCCAGCTCTCGCCACGAGACTCGGCGGTCTGGTTGATCAGATCCGCCTCGGGCTGAGCCGCATGATGTTTCCACAACTTGACCCAGGAGTGGGGGTTGGACCGGAAGTCGGGGAGACGACACAACGGGGTACCCTGGGCGGTGACCGGGAGCATGGTGCAAGCGGTGAAGTCGATCCCGATGCCGATCACCGCCGACTGGTCGATCCCACTTTCGGCGAGCACCGAGCGCACCGTGGCCCCGAGCGCCTCCAGATAGTCGTCGGGATCCTGAAGCGCCCACTCCGGTGGCAGATCCTCGACCCCACCGGGCAACCGCTGGTCGATCACCCCAGACGAATATCGATGGACCGCGGTGGCCAGCTCTCGCCCGGTGTCGACGTCCACCAGGACCGCGCGAGCCGACTCGGTCCCGAAGTCGACTCCCACGGTGGCTCTGGAAGCGTCCGTCATGGCTGCCCGTAATAGGCCAGGGGACCATGTTTCCTGGTGAAGTGCCTGACGAGGAGGGCATCTTCGACAGGCTCTTGCCCGGGTCGTATGGCCAGGGTGGTGAAGGCCAGCTCGGCGATGAGCTCGATGGCAGAGGCCATCCTCACCGAGGCGGTGGCGGTCGAGCCCCAGGCGAAGGGCCCGTGCGAAGCCACCAAGGCACCCGGAGCCTCGTCGGCGTCGAGGCCTCCCGATGTGTACATCTCGACGATCACCCGACCGGTGTTGGCCTCGTATTCGTTCTCGACCTCCTCGCGAGTCAGGGTCCGGGTGATCGGGACCGGTCCCCTGAAGTGATCGGCATGGGTGGTCCCCAGACAGGGGATGTCCAGTCTCGCCTGGGCCCAGGCGGTGGCATACCGGGAATGGGTGTGAGTCACGCCACCGGCGGCACCGATGCCGTTGTAGATGGCGCGATGGGTGGGCGTGTCCGACGATGGGCGGTTCTCGCCCGCCACCACCCGACCGTCGTCGAGCGCCACCACCACGATGTCTTCGCCGGTCACATCACGACAGGCGATGCCACTCGGCTTGATGGCGAAGACTCCGCCATCGCGGTCTACCTGGCTGGCATTGCCAAAGGCATGGACCACCAGACCGGCCTCGGCGATCTCGTTGTTGGCCCGAGCCACCATCTGCCGCAGATCGCGGTAGGTCATGGGCGGGGGGCACCCGTTGACTTACGGACCACCAGGGTGGGCTTGACCACGAAACTCTGCTCCCCCCCGGCGTAGGTCTCGTCCATGGCCAGCCGGGCGGCGATCGCAGTCATTTCCTCCACCGGCATCCGAATTGTGGTCAACGGTGGAACGGTGAAGCTGGCCATGGGAATGTCGTCGAACCCGACCACCGAGAGGTCGCCCGGGACGTTGAGCCCGAGGTCGGCGGCACCGTGGAGCACACCGGTGGCGAGGTGGTCGGTGGAGCACACGATCGCGGTTGGCGGGATCTCCAGGCTCATGAAGTCGCGCATGGCGGCATCACCGCCGGCCGGGTCGTTCATCACCGCGGCCAGATAGGAGTCGGGCACCATGATGCCCCTCTCCTTCAGATGGTCGCGATAGGCGCTCCGCCTCTCCTGGATGTCGCCGAGGAGCCGGCCCCCGACGAATGCGATCCTCTGATGACCAAGATCGATCAGGTGGTCGAGAGCAGCCACCATTCCCGCACGGTTGTCGGTGTTGACCGTGGGGATGCCATCGAGCTCGGTGCCGTGCCACAGCGCTATCACCGGAGTGGGCGAGGCACGGAGATCCTCGAGGAACTTGGGCTCGTCCCTCATGTCGCCGAGGAGGACGATGGCGTCACAGTGACGGGTCTCGAGCACGGCACGGAGGGCGATGGCCTCGTCGGCCTTGCTGTGAGCGCTTCCCAGCACCACGTTGTAACCCCGAGCCAGGGCTTCGTTGGACAGCGCCTCGATCGCCACCGAGAAGAACGGGTCGATGATCTCGCGAACGATCACTCCGAGCAGCATGGTCCTCGCCCCTCGCAGCCCTCGAGCCAGCGGGTTGGGGCGGTAACCGAGCCGTTCCGCCACCTCACGGACCCTCTCCCGGGTCTCGGCGGCGATGGGGACCGAGGTCGGGGTTTTGTTGAGCACTCGGGACACGGTGGATTGGGACACGCCGGCGGCGCGGGCGATGTCCTGCATCGTCACCGGGCGCGATGAGTCTCTAGGAGCAGCCACCAATCACTTCCTCTCAATACGGCGGGGTATTCCCCACTTCACCGCGAACTCTTGCACAGCCCGACGAGGCCGGCGAGTTGACTCGCATATCAATTGCACGGGCTTCACCCAAAACACCGCCTCACGGCTGGATACGATTGTCAGCATAGCCTTGCCTGCATAGGTTATCCAGTCCATGCCCCGGCCGGTCGGCAGCTCCGGTCAACCCGCGTTCACGGCCGGCGCTACCACCCCGATCAGCGCCTCCATGGTCTCGCGGTCGTAAGGGGCCGGCATCTCGGCGAGGAGAGTGTGGAAGCCGACCTCTCGGTAGGCGAGCATCCGCTCGATGATCTCGGCAGCGGTTCCCAGCCAAAAGGTCTCGTCGCCGGCTATGGCCGACATCGGCGTCCGATTGTGCTCCATCATCTCCTCGTGGACCTGTCTCGCCGCACTCTCGGTCGCCCTGATGACGATCTTTGCCCCCACGGTCCGCTCGATCTCTCCGGGGTCCCGACCCACCTCGGCACAGTGGCGGAGGAGGACCGCGTCTTTGGCGGCGAGCGTCGAAGGGCTCCCGAAGGCGTTCCACTGGTCGGCGTATCTGGCCACCGTGCGGAGGGTCTTCTTCTCCCCGGACCCGCCGATCATGATCGGCAAGCGGTCTCGAAAAGGGATGGGGTTGAGGCGTAGGCCATCGAAGGCGTAACGAGCACCGTCGCCGCTGCTCACCGTCTCCCCATCGAGCAGCGATCGGAGGGCAGCCGTTGCCTCGTCCATCCAGTCGAGGCGCTGGCCGAACCCAGTGCCGAAGTCGATCCCGAATGCGGTGTGCTCGAGCTCGAACCATGCGCCACCCAACCCGAGAATGGCCCGCCCCCCGCTGATGTGGTCGATGGTGACCACCGACTTGGCGACCACCCCAGGGTTGCGAAAGGTGTTGGCCCCGACCAGGAGCCCGAGCTCGGCGCTCTCCGTGCTCTGGGCCAGCCCGGCGATAGCGGTATAACCCTCGACCACCGGTTGGTCGGGGTCCCCGAAGATGGCATAGAGGTGGTCCCAGGTCCATATCGAGTCGTACCCCAACTCGTCGGCGTATTGCGCCGCGGCAAGAAATCCGGCCCAATCGGTAGCCTGGCTCCACAGGACGGCTCCCAGCTTCATCTCGAGATCTCGCTTCCTCCCGGTGGGCGGCCCAGTGAACACTCGGCCAGAAATCGAATGTAGCATACGAATTCATGAGCGTTGCCAGGGAGGAAACCAGGATCGTGGTCACCGGTGGCAGTGGTAAAGCCGGTCGTTGGGTAGTCGAAGACCTCCGGGACCGTGGTCATCAGGTACTCAACATCGATCGGGTGCCCGACGGCAGCGCCCACGGTCTTGGTGTGGTGGCCGACCTCACCGACCCGGGCCAGGCAATGGAGTTGATCGCCGGTGCCGACGCCGTTGTCCACCTGGCGGCGATTTCAGCTCCCGGGATCCAGTCCGAGACGGAGACCTTCCGGGTCAACACCCTGTCGACCTACCACGTCTTCTCTGCGGCGATCGCCACCGGCGCCCAACGGGTGGTCTGGGCATCGAGCGAAACGGTGCTGGGACTCCCCTTTGACACTCCCCCGGACTTCGCCCCCATCGACGAGACCATCGCCCCCCGACCGGAGACCAGTTATGCGCTGTCCAAGCTGGTCGGAGAGGAGATGGCGTCGCAGTTCTCCCGACGGAGTGGGGTCCCTTTCGTCGGTCTTCGCTTCTCCAACATCATGGAACCAGCCGACTACGACTCCTTCCCCGGATACTGGGACGACCCGTGGCTACGCAAGTGGAATCTGTGGGGTTACGTCGACGCCCGAGACGTCGCCCAGGCGGTCCGCCTAGGCCTCGAGGCCGACGTCACCGGGGCCGAGGTCTGCATCGTCGCCGCCGCCGACACCGTGATGCCCCGCCCATCGGCCGAGTTGATGGCCGAGGTGTACCCCGATGTGCCTTTACGCCGCCCGGTGGTGGGACACGAGTCGCTGCTGGCCATCGACCATGCCCGTGCCGTCCTCGGCTACCAGCCGGGGCACACCTGGAGGGACCACATCAGTGAGTGACCGAATCGACGGTCGTCCCGTCGTCCCCGGCAAGGGGAGGCTTCGACCCCTGGGCATCGCCGAGGCCGAGATCACCGGGGGGTTCTGGGCCCACCGCCAAAAGACCAACTCGACGGCCACCCTGGCCCATTGTCACGACTGGATGGAGCGAGTGGGTTGGATCGGCAACTTCCGGGCGGCGCAGAATGGCCGGCTCCCCGAAGAACGGCGAGGAGTGGTCTTCACCGATTCCGACGTCTACAAGTTGATGGAAGCGGCGGCCTGGGAGGCCGGCCGGTCGGGATCTGCGGAGGCCGACGACATGGTTTCCACCCTTGCCGAGGTCATCGCACCGGTCCAGGAGGACGACGGATACCTGAGCACCGCCTTCGGCCGGGGAGGCCAACCGCCCCGGTACAGCGACCTGGAGTGGGGTCATGAGCTGTACTGCTACGGCCATCTGATCCAGGCCGCGGTGGCCCGGGCCAGGACCGGAAAAGACGATCTTCTCGTCGACATCGCCCGACGCGCCGCCGATCATGTCTGCGAGACCTTCGCCGACGGCGGTATCGAGCGGGTAGGCGGCCACCCCGAGGTGGAGCTGGGGCTGGTCGAACTGGCCAGGCTCACCGGTGAGGAGCGTTACCTGCACCAAGCGTCCCTGTTCATCGAGCGCCGGGGCCATCACACCCTGGACAACATCTCCCGGGGCCGTTCCTACTACCAGGACGACCGCCCGATCCGCGACCAGAAGGCCTTCACCGGCCACGCCGTCCGAGCTCTTTACCTGGCGGCAGCAGCGGTGGATGTCGCGGTCGAGACCGACGACGAGGGTCTGCTCGAGGCAATCGTCTCCCAATGGGATCGGACGGTGGCCCGGCGCACCTACCTCACCGGAGGGATGGGGTCCCATCACGATGCGGAGAACTTCGGAGAGGACTTTGTGTTACCGCCGGACCGCGCCTACTCGGAGACATGCGCCGGAGTCGCCTCGGCGATGCTCTCCTGGCGACTCCTCCTCGCCACCGGCGAGTCGCGCTTCGCCGATCTCGCCGAGCGCACCCTTCTCAACGTGGTGGCCACCTCTCCCGCCCCCGACGGGCGCTCCTTCTTCTACGCAAACCCGCTGCATCAGCGGGTGCCCGGGGAGATTCCGGATCCGGAGGTCGTCAGCAATCGCGCCGCGTCCAGCTTGCGCGAGCCGTGGTTCGCCGTCTCTTGCTGTCCAACCAACATCGCACGCACCTTCGCCTCCCTTGGCAGTTATCTGGCGACCGTCGACTCCGGAGGCCTGCAAATCCACCAATACGCCGATAGCCGCATCTCCACCAGCCTCGACGACGGACGCCCGGTCGGCGTCGAAGTGAACACCGGATACCCACACCGCGGCAAGGTGTCGGTGCGGGTCACCGAGTCGGGCAACGATCCCTGGTCGCTCACCTTCCGGGTGCCGTCCTGGGCCACCGATGCCTGGCTAACCGATCAGGGGCAGCGCAAGCGGGTCCAACCGGGCACCGCCGCGGTCACCCGAGCCTTCTCGGTGGATGACGTGGTCGAGCTCGAGATGACGATGAGCCCCCGCTGGACCTTTCCCGACCGGCGAATCGACTCGGTTCGGGGGTGTGTTGCCGTGGAGCGAGGACCCCTGGTGCTGTGTGTCGAGTCGGTGGATCTCCCCGAGGGAGTAGAGGTCGACATGGTCGGCATCGACCCCGGCGGCGACCTCGAAGACGCCAGCGGCGCCGTCACCGCCACCGGAAGTCTCCTCGATGTCAGGGCTGACGGATGGCCCTACCGGGAGTTCCCCGACACTGGCGGCCCCGGAGGGGATTTGGCGCTTCCCCTGGTCCCCTATCACTCATGGGCCAACCGGGGACCTTCGACGATGCGGGTCTGGATTCCTCAGGTACACGCCGGGATCTGAGCCTTCTGGACCGACAACGCCAGGAGCGTGTTCACCCTCCGTCTCCCCAAACCCCCCGCCGATGTTGAGGTGAGTGTCCCGTCTTGACTCCACCAAATCCGGAGGCCACACTTCCCGGCACTTGACAGCGCTCATCCAGAGCGGTGGAGGGACAGGCCCTGTGAAACCGCGGCAACCGATCTGTTCGGTGCCAATGCCTGATCGATGAGATGCCTATGGCGGTCCTCCGCCTCAGGCGCTCGCATGAGCGCGTTGAGACGATGACAGAGGAGTGCCCGCCATGCGACAATTGACCGATCGAATCCCCGGATCCTTCCGGTGCATGTGTTGTCGACGCTCTCGGGTGGCATGCCCGAGCGTCCGACGCTCGTAGACCACCGCCACCACTCGAGAGCCCCTGTTTCGCTTCGGCGGTGCCTTGACGTCCCCACATATGTAAAGAAAGGAATTGAAGATGACCACCACATACCTCAACGAGGTCGACCTCCCCACCGTGGGAGCGCTGGTCCAGTCGATCCAGGGAGACCCGGAGAAGGCACATACCACCTGGAGGTCCAAGGTGACCTGGGAAGGCGCCTTTCGGACCTCGGCCCGGTCCCGTGACCTGGAGCCGATCTCTTTCGACGAGCCCCCGGCGTTGGGCGGCACCAACACCGCTCCCAACCCCGTCGAGCAACTCCTCGGGGCCCTCGGGTCCTGCCTCGTCATCGGCTACGCCGCCAACGCCAGCGCGGCCGGCATCGAGTTGAGGGACGTGAAGATCGAACTCGAAGGCGATCTCGATCTCCACACCTTCCTCGGCCTCGGTGACGGAAACGCCGGATTCTCCACGATTCAGGCGACCGTGCACATCGACTCCGACGCCGGAGCTGAGGCGATAGAGGCTCTCCACCGCAAGGTGGTGGCCACCTCCCCGGTGGGGCACACCCTCGTGCGATCGATCCCCCTGGACATCACCCTGGTCTGAGATTCGTCAGACCTGAAGCCAGCACCGGCCCGGGCACCAACGGCTCGGGCCGGTGACACGTATCAACTCTCGGTGCGGTCGACCACCGGTCGGGGACGACTGATCCCGACCCCGCCGGGTGTGTCTCCCCCGAAGTGATCGATTTCCGCGTCGAGGTCGAGACGACCTGCCCCCGGGGTCGTCTCGGTGGTCATCAAGTCGGCGGGGACCAGCCAGGCGACCTCGAAGTCGAGCCCGTCCGGATCGCGTCCGTACAAGGCCTTGGTGGTCCCGTGATCGGTGGCTCCGACCAGGGCGCCCGCCTCGGCGAGCCTCCTGCCGATCTCGGCGAGGTCGTCGAGAGTGTCAACCTCCCAAGCGAGGTGATAGAGACCGACTTCACCTCGGCCGGCAGCCGAATCGGCAGCACCGTCACCGATGGAGAACAGGCCGAGGTCGTGGTCGTTGGTCGAGGCCTCGGCCCGCATGAAGACAGCCCCTGGGATCCCGAACGGAAGACGTCGGAAACCCAACACCCGCTCGTAGAAGTCGGCGGAACGGTCGGCATCACGCACATAGAGGACTGCATGGTTGAGTTGATGGATCGCCAAGAATGACCCTTTCGCGCAATCGGCTTCTCGTTTGAGGACGAGGTATGGGTCCATCGTATCTCGAGCGCCACCAACCGTCGGGGCGTCCACCGGGTGCGTCGGGTGTCACCCGCTCTCCACTGCCACCGCCGAGATGCCGCCGGCCACATCTGGCTCGAGGCTTCAACCGGTCGGCGGCGCGCGATCCGAATGACGTCGGGCCTTGTAAAGCCTCGTATGACCGCGTAGAGTGGGCACAAGAGCATTCAGTGGCTGACCGCCCGGACCTCGCGGTCATCGTCCCAAAGCGGAGGCGGGCGATGAAAAGCGAGAGGCAGCTATCCGACCTTCTCAGTGAGTTCGCAAGAACTCTGGTCACCGACTTCCCCATCCAGTCCATCCTCGATCACCTGGTGGTCCGAATCGTCGAGCTCCTGCCCATCGGATCCGCCGGAGTCACCTTGATCTCGTCCACGGGGGAACCACGACACATAGCCGCCTCGGACGGCTCGGCTCGACGCTTCGTACGACTCCAGACCGAGATGGCCGAGGGTCCCTGCATGGCCGCCTACTCCACGGGTAAGCCTGTCGCCGTGCCCGATCTTCGTGAAGATGACCGGTTTCCCAACTTCGCCCGTCGAGGCCTGGAAGAAGGGCTCCTTGCAGTCTTCAGCTTCCCCTTGAGCCATGAGGATCATCAACTCGGCGCATTGGATCTCTACCGAACAACTGCGGGACCCTTGGATGCCGACGCGATGGAGGTCGCCCAGACCCTGGCCGATGTGACCACCGCCTACCTGCTCAACGCACAAACGCGGACCGACCTCGTGGAAGCGTCGCAACGCGCCGTTCACCATTCGCTTCACGACACCTTGACCGGGCTCCCCAACCGTGAACTGCTGATTCAGCGCCTCGACCACGCCATTCTTCGAGCCCGCCGATCGAAGAACATGCTCGCAGTCCTCTTCGTCGATCTCGACCGATTCAAGACGATCAACGATGGGTACGGTCACCATGTTGGCGATGAACTGTTGTCGGCGGTCGCCGAGCGACTAACCAACCTCCTACGGCCGGGTGACACCTTGGCCCGCCTGTCGGGTGACGAATTCGTCATACTTTGCGAAGACCTCGAAGACGCCTACCAGGTCGAGCCGATCGCCACTCGAATCGGAGCTGCGTTCGCTGAGGCATTTCTGTTGACCAATGCCGAGTTGCATGTCAGCGTCAGTGTCGGCATCGCCTTTGCCGGGCTCGCCGACGATATGCCCGAAGAAGTCCTCCAGAACGCCGACGCCGCCATGTACAAGGCCAAAGGGCAAGGAGGCGGCGGCCACGCCGTCGTCGACCTGCGAGACGATCGCCTACTCAACCACCGGGCGCGTCTCAACCGCGATCTGCGTGGGGCGTTGCTCCGTGACGAGCTCCGTTTGCAGTATCAGCCCATCGTCGACACCAAGAGCGGCCAGATCACCGGAGCCGAGACTCTTCTTCGTTGGGCCCATGCCGGCTACGGGACGGTCCAGCCGAAGATTCTGATACCTCTGGCCGAACAGTCCGGCCTCATCAACGAGATCGGCCACTGGTCGATCGAGCAGACCTGCCAGGAGCGTCGACGCTGGCTCAGCCATGACCACCACGGAGAGATCGGCATCAGTGTCAACGTCTCCGTTCATCAACTGATGGCTCCCGACTTTGTCAGATCAGTGGCGAAGGTTCTGACCGACACCCAGACCGACCCGGGATGTATGACTCTAGAGGTGACCGAAAGCGTCCTGGTGGCAGACGAGGAACGGGCACTCTCGGTTATGAGAGGCCTCAAGCGCCTCGGTGTGATGCTGGCGCTCGATGACTTCGGAACCGGTCAATCGTCACTCACCCATCTCAAGAGATTCCCGGTGGACATGGTCAAGATCGACCGGACCTTCATCGCCGACGTCCAGAACAATCCCGCTAGCTGGCTGATCGTCAAGGCAGTCGTCGACCTTGCCCACGGTCTGGGGATGACTGTCGTTGCCGAGGGGGTCGAGACCTTCCAGCAGCGTGACGAGGTCTTCGCCCTCGACTGCGACTCCAGCCAGGGCTTCTATTTCTCTCGACCCGAGTCGACCGAGGACCTCAATGCCACTCTTGCCAACCATCACCTGCTCCCCAAGCCGAACCCCTGGCTAGGGCGGTCGGCAGG
>CAYZKF010000020.1:0-14454 GCA_964479135.1 uncultured Acidimicrobiaceae bacterium | reverse complement strand
GAGACTCCCATGCGCCAACGACAGCCCAATCCCGGTGAGCCCGCAGGAACGCTTCCTGGGCCAGATCCTCGGCCACGGCCCTGCTACTGCTCATCGCATACGTGATCGCAACCACGGCCGAGTACTCCTTCCGGTAGAAGGCATCGAACGCCTCTGGGACGTAGATCTCAGGGGGACCATCGCGGGTGGCCATTCAACCTCGCAAGCTCGAAACCAAGTCACAACCTAAGAACGCACAAGAGCCCCCGAAGGTTTATCCGAATCTTTGAAGGCAGCATGAGCTGCTCAGTAGAGAGGGTGCTGCGGCTGGATGTTCCCGCAGTCAGGCGTGCTCAGAAGCTGCGAAATGTGAGCCTCAAGATCGAAGCCGCCCGAAATCTTGAGTCGGCATCAGATCTCTGACTTATGTAAGGAGCCTGCAAACAAACAAGGGGTTTCGGTAGAAACACCGGATCTTCCGGCAGAAAAGGCGAGAGTCCCCACTCTCATGCGGGCTGATGCTGATGCTGGTCGTACTCAGTCGTGTCTTGGCCACGGTCTAGTTCTCGTCCACGCGGATCACCCATCGTGTCGCTTCGTCGACGGGGTAGCGGGCTCCGGCGGTATCCGCTGGCTGGCGGAACATAAGCGGTCATGGAACAACGAACCCTCTGCCATCCCATTGGCGGACTGCTCCCGCGAGCGTCCGGGTCGGACCGATCAGGCTCGCCACGAACGCCTCGTCGAGGTGCAGCCAAGCGGCGGAGTCCGCCTCGCCGCCTTGCTCTGTGGCCGTCTCGCCGGAAGCGGAGCATTCGAAGATGGCGACCACGGATTGGGTCCGGTCGCCGTTCGGGTACACCCACGGTTCGGGTTCGGCGTGGACACCGAGCAACCGGACGGGCTGGACATCGACACCGGTCTCCTCTCGCACCTCGCGGATGACAGCGGAAGCGGCGTTCTCACCGAGGTCGAGGTAGCCGCCGGGGAATCCCCAAGATCCGTCGTCGGTCCTGCGGATCATCAGCATGCGGTCGGCTGCGTCCCGGACGATTCCGATGGCACCGACACCGATGTAGTGGTCAGAGCCGATGATCGAGCGGATGTCGGAGATCTGGTCGAGGGCGTCGTATCTGCGCTGCGGTGATTGCCAGACCGTTTCCGAGCGGCCCGTATCGGCGAGGATTCGGCGATGCCATGGCGGCAGCGGAGGAGGTCTGTCGGCGGATAACCAGGCGGTCTCGATCATCTCGTCGGAGTCGATGCCGACCCCCGGGCTGGCTGTGTCGGCTTCGAAGGCGACGATGAACTGTTGAACCTGGTCACCGTTGGGATAGTTGGCGTCGGTGTCCGGTTCGGAGTACACGCCGACCAGTCGCAGATCGCCGAGCTCGTGTCGGGTTTCTTCCTGCACCGTCCGTCGGGCGTTGTCTACGAGCCGTTCTCTTCGTTCCAACACGCCTCCGGGGAGCGCCCACGTCCCTTCGTCTCCTCGCCGATGGAACAGCACCTTCCCATCGGGGTGGCGAACCACGACAGCGGTGCCGGCGAGGAATACCTTCCGGTGGCCGACTCTTGACCGGAGCCAGGCGACGTAACTCATCTGCCTGATCATGCCGTCGGCCGTACCGTTGTGTTGATGCTCCTCACTGCGGTCCGCCACGCTCATCCGGCCGTCGACCCGGGTACTCCGCCGGAGTCCTGGCCGCCGAGCCGATCGCAGCACGGTTCGAACGCGGGGGCAAGTTTGATGGTGGCCGTCATTGCCCGCCAATGCGCCGCGTCATCGTGGGCTCGCCACTGAGCTACTCGTCGGCTGGCCCGCTGGTGGTTTCGTCGATCCAGTCCAGGTAGGGCTGGTGGGCCTTTTCGATGGGGATCGCTAGGAGCGGGGGCACCTGATAGGAGTGCATCTTCAACACGACCGACTCGATCCGGTCGAAGTGCTCCGATCGGGTTTTGGCGATCAGGAGGATTTCCCGGTCCTCGATCACTTCGCCTTGCCACGAGTAGGTGCTCTCTATGGGAAAGATTTGCACTCCGGCAGCTAGCCCTGTTTCCACGAGATGGCGAGCGATCCCGCGTCCCTCCTCGGCCGAGCCGCAGGTGACAAGGATCAGGCCGTGCTCGGTCACCGTCTGGCGATCCTACAGAGCAACAAGTCTCGGCCCCTGTCGATACCCCCGGATGGCCAAGTGGTGGGCACTTAGTGCCCCCCGCCGTAAGTACGTGGGTGTTTCGACGGCCAGCGACGCCGCTTGCTTCGTCCTCGTCCTTGAAGCACCGCACCGGGTGCGCCTTCGTCCTGCGTCCTTGCCATCGACGTCGCTGACTCGCCGAAACTCGCGCACCTACTTACGCCGGAGAGCACTTAGGTGGCGCCGAAAGGGACCGAAGTCCCTTTCCGGCTGAGACGGCACACTGGAGGATGGATGTATGGAGACCGTCACCGACGCCTTTCTTCTCCAACTAGCAAGCATCTCCGCCTCCTTGTTGGGCTTCTTTGTTATCGGGGTGTTCTTCTACGTGCAGCGGGGAATGTTTCCCCAGGTCGCCGAACATGCGCTTCGCTACCTGCGGAACATGACTGGGTCGGGCATCCTGCTCTATGGAATGAGCGTGATCCTCGCGATGAGCTTGGTGGCGCTGGAGCTGGATCGGGTTGCCGTTGTGTACTCACTGCTTTCGATCCTGCTGGTGTGGTCGGTGATTCGGACCAGCCAGGCGATCCGTCGGCTCCACCAGGTGCTCGAGGTGCGCATCATGTCCCAACTCGCTCTGTGGTCGGCCGCCATGGTCGTCGTCGCCGGCCCATGGGTCCTCGGGGGATCCAACCCGACGCGGTCTCAGTTCGCCTGGTCGATCGCGGTCATCGGTCTGCTGGCCTTCGCCAGCTCGGCCGGCCTGGTGCTCTCCACCTTCGACATTGCCCGGCTCGAGGCAGCAACGTTGATTGAACCAGCTCATCCCTTGACCGAAGTCGAGGAACCCGCCAAGCCCATCGAGGGACGTCTTGTCGCCGCCGGGCCCAGCGAAGGAGATCGGGGTTCCCCCAGTGGGGTTGATGGCTGGCCTGGGATACAAGACCCGGTTCCCTAGTCAGTCGATACCGGGGAGCCAGGTGACCTCCAGGCCGATCGAGGTGTTCATCCTCGAGTCGTGCCGACGGTTACCGTCTGCGCGGTGAGCATTCCGGAGAGGGTGTTGATCACCGAGTCGTCGTCGCGGGACGGGCTTCAGTCCCTCGGTGCCTTCATCCCCACCGAGGCGAAAGCAGGTTTGATCGACGACCTGGCAGGCGCCGGTCTCCGGGTGTTCGACGCGGTTTCGTTCGTCAGTCCGAAGTGGGTTCCTCAGATGGCCGACGGGGCCGAGGTGGTGGCCGCGGTCACCGCACCCGAGGTCACCCTGTGCGCCCTGGTCCCCAATGTTCAGGGCATGGAAGCTGCCCTCGCCGCCGGGCTCACCAACTTCGGGGTGCTGACCGCGGCTTCGGACACTTTCAGTCAGCGCAACGTCAACGCCACCGTCGACGAGGCGATGCATCGGATCAGACGAATCATCACCGAAGCGCCCGACGGGGTTACCTTCCGTGGTTATGTCTCCACTGCCACCCACTGCCCTTTCGAAGGGGAGCAGGATCCCGACTGGGTGGCCCACCTCGCCGAGACCCTCATCGAATGGGGAGTGGAGGGCGTCTACCTGGGAGAGACCATCGGCAAGGCGACCCCCTATCACGTCGAGCGTCTCCTCGCCGAAGTCCTCGACCGGGTCCCCGTGGGCAGGGTGGGGGTCCACCTCCACGACACCTACGGTCAGGCGTTGGCCAACACCATGACCGCCCTCGACCACGGGATCGACAAGATGGACGCTTCGGCCGGGGGCCTCGGGGGCTGTCCTTATGCCCCTGGTGCGACCGGCAACGTCGCCACCGAGGACGTGATCTGGCTTCTCGACGGTCTCGGCGTCACCCACGGTGTCGACGGTTTGGAGGTGGCTCGGGTGGCCCAGAGGTTCTGTCGCGATCACAATCTGGCCTACAACAGCAGGGCGGGAAGAGCCATGCTCGCTGCCGAGGAGCCATAGTGAGGTCGATCTACGTCGACGAGGACCTGGAGGCGATCCGTCTCGCGGTCCGGGAGTTCGTCGAGAATGAGATCGTGCCCCACGTGGAGGCATGGGAGGAGGAGCGGGCGGTGCCCCGCGAGGTGCTCGACGAGATGGGCAAGCTCGGCTTCTTCGGTCTCCGTGTACCCGAGGAGCACGGAGGCGTCGGCCTCGGTCACGTCGCCACGGTGGTCTTTGCCGAGGAGTTGGGAAGGTGCACGTCGGGAGGCACAGCGATCACCGTCCTGGTCCACACCGACCTGGCCACCCCCTACATAACCGTCTTCGGCACCGACGAGCAGAAGGAGCGCTGGTTGCCCGGTCTGGTCTCCGGCGAGTTGATCAGCGCGATCGGCGTCACCGAGTCCGACGCCGGGTCGGATGTCGCCGCGATCAGGACCACGGCCCGTCGTGACGGGGGCGGTTGGAGGATCAACGGGTCGAAGATGTTCATCACCAACGGGGGGTTCGCCGACCTGGTGTTCATCGCCGCCAAGACCAATCCCGATGCCAAAGGTTCGAGGGGGATCTCCATTTTCGCCGTGGAGAAGGGGACCGAGGGGTTTGGCGCCAGCCGGGCCCTGGACAAGATGGGGTGGCATGCCTCCAACACCGCAGAGCTGGTGCTCGAGGATGTCTGGGTACCCGAGGATCATCTGGTCGGTGAGGAAAACCGGGGTTTCTACTACATCATGCAGAACTTCCAGAACGAGCGTCTCGCGGTGATGGGCCAGGCCCTCGGCGAGTCGCAAAAGGCGTTGGAGCTCACCGTCGCCTATGTCAAGGAGAGGGTGGCCTTCGGGTCGCCATTGTGGAACAAGCAGGCGATCAGGCAGCGGATAGCAATGCGCCAAGCCGAGGTCGACGCCGCCAGGGAGTTGGCCTACAAGTCGGCGTGGATGCTCGACCTTGGAGCCGATGCGGTACGCCAGGTGTCGGAGGTCAAGGCCCTGGTCGGCGAGTTGTCCAACCGGGTCCTCTACGACTGTGTCCAGTTCCACGGCGGTATGGGATACGCCGCCGAGACAGAAGTGGAGCGGATGTATCGGGACGTCAGGATCAACTCGATCGGTGGAGGCGCCACCGAGGTCATGCTCGACGAGGTGGCCAAGCGTCTGTAAGCGCGGATTGTCGAACCCAGGGGTTCGCGTCAGGTCGGCTCCGGGGACCTCTCCGGGATCTCCGCGGGCTCCCACGGGTGCCAGGAGGTCTCCAGGGCGACCCACAGAGTCTTGGCCACCGGGTAGAAGACGACAGGGAGGGTGGTGTTGATCCCGACGGTGATCACCATCACCCGACCCCAGGGGACCTCCGGCCAGGTCGCCAAGGTGAGGGCGAGGAACAACCCGACGAAGGTGATGAAGGTTACCGCGGTGTTGATGGTCACCGCTCCGACCCAGTACCCGTCTTCCCGCTCGAATCGGACACCACACCGCGGACAGGTCTCCGCCATGGTGAACCAGGATTCGAAAGCCGGAGCCGCACATCGGGGGCACCGACGACGCAGCCCTCTCCACAGACGGGTAGACGCGGACACCGGTCCTGGCATCAGCCGAGGGTATCGTGACCCGGTGGATCTGACGGTTGCCGGGAGACTGCGTCGCGAATACGAAGGTGACGGTCTCAACGAGGACAACATCGCCGGCGATCCTTTCACTCAGTTCGAACGCTGGTTCGCCGGGGTGCTCGAGGCCGGGCTCGAAGAGCCCAACGCCTTTGTGGTCGCCACCGCCGACACCGATGCCCGGCCTTCGGCTCGAGCGGTGCTGATGAAGGAAATGAGCCACGACGGGATCGTGTTCTATACCGGGATGAGAAGCAGGAAGAGCTCCGATCTAAGAGCCAACCCGGTCGCTGCCGGCACGTTTGTATGGGTGCCCCTCCACCGCCAGGTGAGATTCGAGGGCCGTGTTGTCCCGGTGACTTCGGGCGAGGCCGACGCCTACTTCGCCACCAGACCCCGCGGAGCACAGATCGCCGCGCATGCCTCGGTGCAGAGCACGGTGGTCCGGTCCCGGGAAGAGCTCGAGACGCGTTTTGACCGATTCGACGAGGAGCTTGGCGAGGTGATACCCCGACCGGAAGCCTGGGGTGGGTGGAGACTAATCCCCGACTCTGTCGAGTTCTGGCAGGGCCGGCCCAACCGGTTCCACGATCGAATCGTCTACCGGCGTGACGGTGGGGGATGGGCGACGGAGCGGCTGGCGCCTTGAGGGTCCATGTCATCGGCTCGTCGGGGACCTACCCGGCGCCGGGGCGGCCCGCCGCGGGGTACCTCATCGAGCACCGGTCGACACGGGTGTGGTGTGAAGCCGGCCCGGGGACGTTTGTTGCCCTCCCTGTCGACCCAGACCTGGTCGACGCGGTGGTGATCTCACATCAACACGCCGATCATTGCTCCGACCTGCTCACCGCTTTTCACGCCTGGACCTATCGGCCCAATCCCCGTCACGGAGTCGCGGTGTACGCACCCCAATCGGTGTGGGACCGGGTGTCGGCTTTTGTCGACAAAGGCCAGGAGTCGGTGTTCGACCGGACCTTCCAGTTCACCGCGGTCGAAGGCGGTGACTCTGCCCAGATTGGGGAAATAGAGATCCAATTCACCGAGATGGACCATTCGGTCCCCACGGTGGGCACGAGATGGGAGGCTGCCAACCGCACCATGTTCTACACCGGGGACACCGGTCCCGGTGGGGAGTGGCGGGGACTGGCAAATGGAGTGGACGTCATGCTCAGCGAGGCGAGTTATCAAGAGTCGACAAAAGACCCTGACTACCCGAAGCACCTCAGCGCGGCAGAAGCCGGCGGGATCGCCCGGGAGGTGGGAGCCAAACGTTTGGTCCTCACCCACATCCCTCCCTATCTCGAGGCTGCCCGTTCGGTCCACGAAGCAGAGCAGGTATTCGACCGTCCCGTGGCACTCGCCACCCCGGGTGTCAGCTTCGACGTCTGAGCCCGGTTAATTAGCGTTGCGGCATGACCGACCGCAAACCCAACGAGCTCCGTCCCGTCAGTCTCGAGCTGGGGTTCACCGAGTCGACCCCAGGATCGGTTTTGATCTCGATGGGGAAGACCAGGGTCCTCTGCACCGCTTCGGTGGAGAGCGATGTGCCCCGTTGGATGAGCGCCTCCGGCGAGGGCTGGGTAACCGCCGAATATGCCATGCTCCCCGGTTCCTCCCGTGAGCGGGTTCGCCGCGACCATGTTTCCGGTGGGCGGGCCAAGGAGATCTCGCGTCTCATCGGACGCGCCCTGCGCGCCGGGGTGGACATGAAGGCGCTCGGGGAAATGATGATCCGGATCGACTGCGACGTCATCGAGGCAGACGGCGGTACCCGGACCGCAGCGATCACCGGGGGCTGGGTGGCAATGCATCAGGCGCTCCAGGACGCCGTTGACCAGGGACGTCTCGAGCGGCACCCGGTGATCGACGAGATCGCTGCGGTTTCAGTGGGGATCTTCGACGGTGCGGCCTGGCTTGATCTCGACTACGAAAAGGATGTGTCAGCCGAAGTCGACATGAATGTGGTGATGACCGGTAGGGGTTTGTTGGTCGAGGTCCAGGGAACCGCGGAGAAGGCTCCATTCTCCCGTGAGGAGCTCGACTCGCTCCTCGACCTGGCCGCCTCCGGGATCGCCGAGCTCCACGACCTCCAACGTCGGGCGGTCGCCGATTGATCCCACGTTTGGTGATCGCCACCAAGAACCGTGACAAGCTCGACGAGATGGCGGCGGTGCTGGCAGGCACCGGTCTGGTCGGGGAGGTGGTCGAGGGCCTCGACTGGCCAGATGTCGACGAGACCGGGGCCACTCTCGAGGAGAACGCCCTACTCAAGGCGCGGGCCGTGGTCAGGGCTACCGGGCTCCCCGCATTGGGCGATGACACCGGTCTCGAGGTCGACGCCCTCGGCGGTGAACCCGGGATACACGCCCGTCGGTTCGCCGGGCCGGACGCCAGCTATGACCAGAATGTCACCCGTCTCCTCAAACTGATGGAGGGTGTCACCAATCGGACTGCCCGGTTCCGGACGGTGGTCGCCTTGGCATTTCCCGACGGGACCGAGGTGATCGCCGACGGGTCGCTCGAAGGTGAGATCACTCCCGAGAGAAGAGGCGAGGGTGGCTTTGGCTACGACCCTGTCTTTCTGGTGGGGGACCACACTCTCGCCGAGCTTCCCCAAGGCGAGAAGAACACTCTCTCGCATCGGGCTCGCGCCCTGGCCGCGCTCGCCAAGGAGTTTGGGGTCTGATGAACCCCGAAGATCAGGGACGCCCCAGGGTGGTGGTGATTGGGGCTGGATTCGCCGGTCTCAACGCTGCCAAAGGGCTGAGACGGGACCCGGTCGCGATCACATTGATCGATCGCCGAAATTTCCATCTGTTTCAGCCTTTGCTCTACCAAGTGGCTTCCGCCGCCCTCAACCCGAGCGACATCGCCTACCCGATCCGATCGGTTTTTCGACGACAGGCCAACCTGTCCAGGGTGGTGCTCGCCGAGGTCACCGGGATCGATGTGGACTCGAATGCGATTGAGCTTGACGACGGCTCCGAAGTCGAATTCGACTATCTGATAGTCGCCACCGGCGCCACCCACTCATACTTCGGTAGAGGGGAGTGGGCCGAACTGGCACCCGGACTGAAGACTGTGGAAGACGCCATCGGGATGCGCCAGCGGATACTGACCGCGTATGAGATGGCAGAGCGGTATCCGGAACGAGCCGAAGAACTTCTCACCTTCGTCGTGGTGGGGGCTGGGCCCACCGGGGTCGAGCTGGCCGGGGCACTGATGGAGATCGCGGTGCATGCCATGAGCAGGGAGTTCCGTCAGATCGACCCCTCGCGGACCCGGGTCATCCTGGTCGAAGGCACCGAACGGGTGCTCCCTGCCTACCCAGACGATCTCTCCAGGAGCGCCCAAAGTCAATTGGAAGGGATGGGTGTCGAGGTGGTCACCGGCCAGCTGGCCGAAGAGATCGACCTCGGCGGTGTAACCCTCTCCGGGGGTCGACGAATCGCGGCGCACACGGTGCTCTGGGCGGCAGGTGTCGAAGCGTCACCGCTGGGAGCGATGCTCGGTGCCGAGACTGATCGGAGCGGCCGGGTGTTGGTGGTCCAGGACCTGTCGCTTCCCGGTCGACCTCAGGTGTTCGTCGTCGGCGACCTGGCCAGTGTCCCCGGAGTGCCAGGAGTGGCACCGGCGGCGATTCAGATGGGACGTCACGCCGCTCGGATGATCGTCTCCGATCTCCGAGGCGAAGAGCGCAGACCTTTTTCCTACCGGAACAAGGGCTCTCTGGCGACCATCGGGCGGGCTCGGGCAGTCGCTGACTTCGGTCGCATCCGGTTTGGAGGCTTCGTCGCCTGGGTGTCGTGGCTGGCTATCCACATCTTCTACCTGATCGGCTTCCGCAACCGGGCTTTGGTATTGGCCTCGTGGGCCTGGAGTTATCTCACCTTCCGCCGCGGGGCGAGGATCATCACCGGCGTGCCCCCGGCACCCCCCGACCGCTAGTGCTGCGACCACAAACGTTCGTCGCGCTCAGCCCGGCCAGATGACGCCGCTGGCTGCGTTCTCGTCCTTGACGAACGGGCCAGTGCGCCTGCGTCCTGCGTCCTTGCCAGACGGCGCCCCTGACTCGAGCTGACCATCGCCAACGTCAGTGGACACAGCACTAGCCCGGGTTCCCGGCCAATCGGATCTCCGGTCCGGCCACCCAGATCAGGGGCTCCCGCGGTCGTCGCCGCCGACCGCGACCAGAAGGTCGCCGAAGGCGACCACGTCGAAGATGTCCTGCCAGTTGTCGCCACCCAGCACCATCGACCGCACCCGGGTCCAATTCCGGCCGTCGTCGGACAGCCAGACCGCGGCGTCGAAGTCGAATCCGGTGTCGAACTCTTCGGACATTCCCTGGCGGGGGTCCGGATTGCCCATCCCGACTGCGACGTATCCGCGGTGCCACTCGATCACTCGAAACATGAGCTGATCACCGACGGCATCCAGACCGGTGTCGACCACCCTCTCCCATTCCAATCCGTCGGGTGACCACCAAACCGCGGCGTCGAGTCGCGACTCGGCTCCCCGTCCCAGGAAGAAGATGCGCTCGTAGGTCTCCTCGCTACCGACCGCCAGCAGACCTCGACGGTTCACAGTGACCGAGACCAACTGTTGTTTCCCATCGCCTCCGAGCTCCGGCCCGTCGACGGCCACCCAGGTGACACCGTCAGAAGAGGTCCAAACGCCGCCGTCTGTCCCGTCCAGCCCGACGGCGATGACGGCATCACCAATTGTTGCGAGACCGTGGATCGATGACGGTGCGCCGGTGTTGGGCAATTCGACCGGGGGTGACCAGACCCGTCCGTCCCGAGAGGTCCACACTGCGTTGGTGTCACCATCCCATCCCCCGATCACGATCAGATCGCCGGCCACCACGATGTCGTTGAGTCCCTGATCCCCGGGACCACCGAGATGCGGGTCGTCGATCATGACCCACGAGATCCCATCCTTCGACATCCACACTGCAGCGTCGGTCTCATCCGGTCCGCCGGTCACCCCAACTGCTATCAGCCCAACCGGGGTAGTTGCGACCTTCCAGATGATGGTGTGGTCGACACCGTGGAGCGCAGGATCGTCGATCACCCGCCAGGAGGCTCCGTCGTCCGACAACCACACCCTCCCGTCTTGCTGCCCATCGAGTCTGTGGAGCCCAACTGCGACTAGTCCCGCCCCGAAGGTTGAGACACCGGTCATCTGCTGGTCCCCGGGACCTCCAAGGGCTGCACTCGAGACTCGGGTCCATGAGGTGCCATCGGTGGAAAGCCACACCGCAGCGTCCCCCTCCGGTTGGGGGGTCGGCCCGGAGCAAGCAACAGCAGCCAGCACCAGGGCGAAGACGCTGACTCGGCGACGCAGCGCCCGATCCCGAGTCAGGGAGCCCGGTGTTCGAGGAGTTGGCGGGCGGTAACCGAGTCGATGGTGGTGGTGTTGCCGGTGGCGTCTCCGAGGGCGAGGGTCGCGGCCAGGGCCATCACGACGATCAGCGCTAGCGAGGCGAGAAACAGGAGCGTCGCCTGCCCTCGCCGGTGCTGTCTGTGGAGTGAGTCGAATGTGTGGGGCATCTTTTCCTCCCGTTGTCGCTTCCCACAGCATCCTTCGTCTGCGGCGACGTTTCATCAGGGCTAGCCGGGTGCCCTGCTCAGGGATATCCCTCATGACCGAAGCCAGCGGAGAACGGCGAGGACACGCCGGTTGGTGTCCTCGTCGAGTTGGAGATCGAGTTTCTGGAAGATGCTGCGAACGTGCGACTCGACGGTTTTCTCACTCATGTACAGGCTGTCGGCGATGGCAAGGTTGGTCTTACCTTCGGCCATCGCCGCCAAGACGTTGCTCTCCCGTTCTGTCAACCTTGCCAGAGGGTCGTCACGGCGGGGCCGGTCGACCAGGACCGTGACCACTGCAGGGTCGATAGCGGTACCACCAGAGGCCACGGTGTACAGGGAGTCAAGGAACTCACGAGGAGAGTTGACTCTCTCCTTGAGCAGATATCCGACACCGTCGGCGCCGCCGTCGAGTAATTCGAGTGCGTAGTGCGGTTCCACATACTGCGACAGGATCAGCATCCCCACGTCGGGAAACTCGGATCTGAGGTCAATAGCCGCGACCAACCCGTCTGCGGTATTGGTCGGCGGCATGCGGACGTCGACCACACACACGTCAGGAGGGTCAGCCCGGACCCGTCTCCTGAAAGAGTCGGCATCGCCGACACCGGCGACGACCTCGATGCCCTCGTCCTCGAGGAGCCGGGTGAGTCCTTCCCTGAGGAGGACGGAGTCTTCAGCGATCAGAACCTTCATCTCAGGACCGTTCCTCCAATGGCAGCCGCGCCGTCACCGACGAGCCTCCTGATGGAACGGTCCCGACCTCGAAGCTTCCTCCCAATGCACCGACTCGGTCCTCGAGGCCGCGCAGGCCGGATCCATTGGGGTCGATGGCGCCGCTCCCGTTGTCCTCGATGACGACCGTCACCGCGTCTTCCTCGGTCAGAGATGTGACCCGGGCATAGCCGGCCCCCGAGTGTTTGAACACGTTGGCCAGGGCTTCAGCGATCACGTAATAGGCAGTGGCCTCGATTTCAGGCGGGTGACGCTCGGTTGAGATTGACACCTCGATCGGAATCGGCGCCCGATCGGCCAGACTGGCCACCGCGGGCCCCAAGCCTGCCTGGGTGAGGATCGCAGGATGGACCCCGCGGGCCAGCTCCCTGAGCTCAGCGACAGCAAGATCAGCCTCTTCGGCAGCGGCGTCGAGGAGCGCCTCCACCTCGGCATCGCCCACCGCCACTCCCCGTCGAGCCCTGCGGAGCGTGGCGGAGAGGACCACCAATCGCTGCTGGGCACCGTCGTGAAGGTCACGCTCCACGGTCCGCCTTGCCTCGTCGGTGGCGGTAACCAATCTTCGTCGAGACTCCTGGACTTCGCGCAGTTGTGCTCGGAGCTCGGCTTCAAGTCTGGCGTTGGCAATGGCAAGCCCAGCGGCGGCCCCCGTCGAGGCCACCAGCTCAGGGTCCACCGACGGGTCATGAATGAATGAGATTTTCCGGTTGATCGCAGTGATCACAGATGTTGGGGGAGCGGAGACCGCCTGCCCTTCGATGTCGACGTGGCCACCGATACCTTCGCGACTGAACACCAGCTTCGCCCCGGGGTCGTCGAGTACGTCGCGGATGCGCGACTGAAGATCTCCAGCCGAAGCGGCCGTCCCGAGTTGATTGACCATGTCACCGACGCGGGCCTGGGAGAGACGGGCACGGAGAAGACCACCAAGAATCACCACCGGGAGGAGCATCAGCATGCCGTTCTGCAGATACAGGTTCCAGCGGTTGGGGAGCGGGCTGGCGATGAACCCTCCACCACCCGCATCGGGAAGGAATCCCGATGTGCCCTGGCCGAATGCATTGACGATCGGAGCCACCACCAGCATGAGGAAAAGGGGGACGACTACGACTCCGAGAGCGTTGAGGCGTCGACGACCGATGTGACTCGAGCGTCGCCACCGCTGCAACTGGCTGGACACGACTGCAACAAAGACCAGTGTGGCGAGGATGAGACCCCCCTCGAGGAGTCGGTTCTCGAGGACAGGGTCCCTCCCCATGAACAGCAGGTGCGACGGGCAACAGACGGTGTCGTCGACCCATCCATAGAAGTCGACGAGGGTGATGGCCCATGTTGCGACCACAGCCACAAATCCCAGCCAACCGGCGGCTGCCCACCGTTCCCAACCCAATAGCCTGCCCGACGGGTAGGTGTAGACGATGACGAACAGCAGCCCGTAGAGGGCCACCGCCCAACCTATGGCATGCCATTGAATCAGTGGCGCGGTGAAGATCAGAGACCCGACCCAGACCAGGCCGAATGATCGCATCCACGTGCCGAGGCCACTTTCCGGATGTCGTCGAGCAGCCACCTGTCCGATAAGGAGGAACATCCATCCCACACCAAGTTGGATCCACAGTCTTTCGGGAAGGTCGAGCGAGAGTTGGTATCGGTCGAGGGAGTACTCCTGGACACCGAAGGCCAGGGCAGTCAAGGTGATCCCCACTGCGACGGTGACTTTTGGTCCCATGGTCTCGGGCAATCCTTACACAGGCGAGTACCCGCTGACATCCGGGAAAACCCTGAGACTGGAGCACCTCGACTTCGAGGCCCTTCTCACCAGGTCGGTGCCGCTCCGGCAAGGCGAGGCCGAAGGGAAGTGCGGGCGAGAGGACCCTGCGACGTCTGAAAGCAGAAGCGCGGGCGGCGACGCTTTTGGTCGGGTCTCCCGAGTGGAATCGGCCACCCGCCCTTCCGGAAACGAGCATCGAGATTTTGCAGGAAGTTTCCAAGCTCGGACGTCGTGAAACCCAGGCAGTGGTCCCCTAATACGTCGATGCCGGAGATCGCGGAGCTATTGGAATGCGGCAAGGACACGTCAACACACACATGCGCCGGACAAGTGCCACGTTGGCCAAGCGGCTAGGTGCGGGCGGAGGGATTCGAACCCTCATGCTCTTTCGAGCACCGGCTCCTAAGGCCGACGTGTCTACCGATTCCACCACGCCCGCATGGCACGGATTCTCCCACGGAGGGTGCCGGCGCCTAACCGCCTACCGGGTTGTTCCCTTGCCCCTGGCCCTGGCCTTGTCCCTGCCCTGGGTTGCCCTGACCCTGCCCGGGGCTGCCTTGGGCCGGTGGGGTGTCCTGGTTGCCCAGTCCAGGGTTGTCACTTTGGTTGCCTTGACCCTGGCCTTGTCCTTGACCCTGGCCTTGTCCTTGGCCTTGTCCTTGGCCTTGGCCTTGGCCTTGTCCTTGGCCTTGTCCTTGACCCTGGTC
>CAYZKF010000019.1:0-15194 GCA_964479135.1 uncultured Acidimicrobiaceae bacterium | reverse complement strand
CCCTCACCTGGTCGGCCAGGGTCAGGACACACACCGGGCGAAGGCCATCGGGGAGTCGAGCATCGGACAACGGGACGTCGGCGCGGGCGAGGAGAAGGGTCCGCTTCCCCCGCTCGGAGGCCTCGGCGGTGACCTCGATCACCCGACCATCCATGGGAGCGACCACCTCGGGGGCGCCGATCACCCAGGTCCCACGCCCGGCGAAAGTGACCCCGCTCCACTTTCGGGCCGAGGAGAAGGGCACCACCGAGCTGGTCTCCCACCGCGGGCTCTCCGGGAAGGTGAGGGCGATGGCGGCGATGGTGGCATTGGGATAGGGCTCGGCGGCGACGATCGCCGCCAAAGCGTCGGAGTGGGGCTCCTCGGAGAGCGGGATGATCTCCTCAATAGTGAGATGACCCTCGGTCAGCGTTCCCGTCTTGTCGAAACAGATGGTGTCGACTCGGGCGAGACCTTCGATCGCCGGAAGCTCCTGCACCAGGACATTGCGCCGACCGAGCCGGATCACCCCAACGGCGAAGGCGATCGAGGTGAGGAGGACCAGCCCCTGGGGAACCATGGCCACACCGGCGGCAACACCCCCGGCGAGCCCATCGATGAAGGTGCCCCCGCCACGCAACGACGCCCAGATGACCAAGGCCAGCATGGGGATCACCGTCCAGCTGACGATCCCGAGGATCCAGTCGATGCCATCACGCATCTCCGAGCGGACCAGGGTGAACCGCTTTCCCGCCTGGGCGAGACGAGCGGCATACGAGTCGTCCCCGATCCGGGTCGCCCGATACCGGCCCGAGCCGGCGGCGACGAAGCTTCCCGAGAGGCATTGGTCGTCGATGGTCTTGGCCACCGGGTCGGACTCACCGGTGAGCAGCGACTCGTCGATCTCCAGGCCGCTCGAGGCAACCACCACACCGTCGACCGCCAGCTGATCGCCGGGGCGAAGCTCGATGAGCTCGTCGACCACGATGTCGCCCACGGGATGTTCGGCCGCCCGGCCATTCCTCACCAGGCTCACCGTTGGGGCCGCGAGGACCTCGAGCCGATCGAGGGTGCGCTTCGCCCTGACCTCCTGGATGATCCCGATCGCCGAGTTGGTGATGAGGACAAACCCGAACAGGGCGTCGCGGGGCTGGCGCAGGACGAACAGGGTGATGAGGAGGAGGGCGCCGAGGAGGATGTTGAACCGGGTGACCACGTTGGCCCGGACGATCTCCCGGACAGTCCGGCTCGGGCTCTCCGGAACGTGGTTGACCAGTCCGGCACCGACTCGTTGGCGCACCTCGTCCCTGGTGAGCCCCTCTTCGGGCGAAACCAACTCGAGGTTCATCATCTCCATCCAGCTTACGGTCCCGACCACCGCTGGAAGACCCTCGCCGGGTGCGTTGGATTCCGCCGGATTCTCATTGGATTTATGTGGAATGCGGATAATCTGACAGGTATAGGGAGGTGAATATGACTGCCTACGACGCCAAGCTTCGCTTGGAGGGCACCGAAGAGTCTGCAATTCGGGTCGTCGTCGATCTAACCGACGACCGGCTCACAATGACCGCGGGCGACATCGAGGTCGCCGATTGGTCCCGTGACGAGATCCGGATCTCGGCGCTTCAGGACGGTTTCCATGTTCGGGCAGAGGGTGAGGAGATAGTCCTCGACGTCACCGACGACGCCCGATTCGCCATCGACCTCGGCCTCCGTCAGGCCCATCCGTTCCTCAGACGTCGGATGGCGGCGCTACTGCGCGAGGACGCCTCCGGGAACTAACAGCTCGGCGATCTGGACCGCGTTGAGCGCCGCCCCCTTGCGAAGGTTGTCCCCTACCACCCACAGGTTGATCCCCCCCGGCTGGCCCACCGTCTCCCTGATCCTGCCCGCCAACACGTCGTCGATCCCCACCGAATCGTGAGGGGTGGGCACCCGGTCCTTCCACACCGCCAGACCAGGGGCCGCCGAGAGCACCGACAACGCCTCGTCGGCGGTGACATGCCTGTGGAACCGCATGGTCGCTGCCACCCCATGTCCGACCAGGACCGGGACGCGGACACAAGTCGGCTCGACATCCAGGTCGGGGATCCCCAGGATCTTGCGGGATTCGTTGACCAGCTTCATCTCCTCGTCGGTGTAACCCGCTTCGCCCAGAGTCCCGGCAAGAGGAACCACGTTGAACCCGATGGGACGCTGGTAGACGTTCGGCTCCACATCGGCGACGCCGCCGCTCATCAGACCCTCGACGTCGTCACGGAACAAGTCGTGTTGGCCAAGCAACTCGTCGACGCCTTGTTGGCCCGACCCGGAGACCGATTGGTATGAGGCGACCACCATCGACACCAGCCCGGCGGCCTGGTGGAGGGGGCCGGCAGCCATCATCAGGGTCATTGTCGAGCAGTTGGGGTTGGCGATGAGGCCGCGGTGGGTGGCGGCATCGTGGTCGTTGACCCCCGCCACCACCAACGGCACCTCGGGGTCCATCCGGAAGGCCGACGAGTTGTCGATGACCACCGCACCGGCGCCGACGAAACCGGGGGCATAGGCCCGGGATCGGTCGCCGCCTGCCGAGAACAATGCGAGATCCACCCCCGCAGGATCAGCGGTGGCGAGATCCTCGACCACCACGTCTCCCCATCTCGTGGGAACCACCCGACCCGCCGACCGCTCCGAGGCCATGAGACGGAGGTCGATCACCGGGTAGTCACGCTCCTCGAGGATGGCGAGCATGGTCCGTCCCACCGCCCCGGTGGCACCGGCGATGGCCACCACCCCGCTCACGCCCCAACCTCCTCGGTGACCGAAGGGGGGTCGAAGGCTTCGTGGAGGGCGCTAATCGCCGACTCGACCTGGTCGGCCCTGATCACACAGGAGATGCGGATGGTGGAGGTCGAGATCATCTCGATATTGATCCCCGCTCCGGCGAGGGTCTCGAACATCTTGGCGGCGACACCAGGCTGCGACTTCATCCCCGCACCGACCAGGGAGACCTTGGCGATCTCAGGGTCGACGTCGACTGCCTCCGCCCCGATCTGGTCCGAGACCTCCTTGGAGATTCGCTGTGCCTCGGTGAGATGGGACCGGGGAACGGTGAAACTGATGTCGGTGCTCCCCTGGTGGGAGACATTCTGGACGATCATGTCGACGTTGATCCCTGACCGGGCCAGGGATCCGAACAGACTGGCGGCGACTCCGGGCTGGTCGGGGACCCCGGCGACCGTGACCTTGGCCTCGGACCGGTCGTGGGCGATTCCGGAGATGATCGCCTGCTCCATGGTCGACTCGCGAACCCAGGTCCCCTCGTCGTGGTTGAACGACGACCGGACACTTATCGGGACGTCGTAGCGCCGACCCACCTCGACGGCTCGGGACATCAACACCCCGGCACCGCTGGCCGACATCTCCAACATGTCGTCGAACGAGATCTCGTCGAGCTTCTTGGCGGAGGGGACGATCCTCGGGTCGGCGGTATACACCCCGTCGACGTCGGTGAAAATCTCGACGTGGTCGGCATCGAGGGCCGCGGCCAAAGCCACCGCGGTGGCATCCGACCCTCCCCGGCCCAGAGTGGTCACCTCCCTGGTCACCGGGTCGACACCTTGGAACCCGGCGACGATCACCACTTTGCCCTCGTCCAGCGACAGGCGAATCCGTTCACCGGTGATGCGGGTGATCCGGGCCTCCCCGTGAGAGGAGTCGGTGAGTATCCCCGCCTGCGACCCGGTGTAACTCACCGCGGGGACACCCCGGGCATGTAATGCCATGGCGAGCAGCGCCATCGAGACCCGCTCCCCGGTGGTGAGCAGCATGTCCATCTCCCTCCGAGGAGGGTTGTCGCTGACCTCGGCGGCGAGGGCCAGGAGCTCGTCGGTGGTGTGACCCATCGCCGAGACCACCACCACCACGTCGTGGCCCCCGGCGTGGGTGTCACGGACCCGGTCGGCGACTGCACTGATCCGCGACGGGTCGGCCACCGAGGTTCCCCCGTACTTCTGCACCACGATCGCCATGATCGGCACAGTTTGGAAGGTTTTGCCCGTCATTACGAACACAGCCCTGGTCAACACCTCTCCGGGGAGGATTGACCCCGGGCACCGCCTAAAGTCCACGGGCCATGACCGACCGTCGTCAACGTCAGAAAGAGCTCCGCGCGGCCAAGCGACAGGCGCAGAAGAAAGCCGAGCAGCGCAAAGAGCTGGGACGCCGGCTCGGCACCGCATTTGTCTTTGGTCTCGTGGTGGTCGGGATCATCCTCCTCGCCACCTTCACCCGCGGACAGGACCAGCTCGCCACATCATACGAAGCCTTCCGGAACCAGCCCACGGCGTGTGGTGCCGAGGCGCCCCCCGCCGAGACGCTGATGACCTTCGACGAGCCGGAACGGCAGACCGACATCACAGCCTCATCCCGGGTGACTGCCACTATGGCCACGTCGTGTGGGGACATCGTCATCGAGCTCGACCCCGCCGGCTACCCCGAAACCGTGAACTCCTTCGTCTTCCTGGCCCGGCAGGGGTTTTACGACGGCCAGGTCTTCCACCGGATCTCCCAGGACTTCGTGGTGCAGGGAGGCGACCCCAACGCCGACGGGACCGGCAACCCCGGGTATGTCGTCCCCGACGAGCGTCCGCCATCCGAGTTCGACTACGACGCCGGGGTGGTGGCCATGGCCAACCGTGGAGCCCGCACCACCGGGTCGCAGTTCTTCATCGTCATCGGGGATCGCGCGCAATTCCTCACCAACAACTTCAACGTCCTCGGGTTGGTGGTCTCGGGTGGGGACACCCTGGAGCGAATAGCAGCGATCCCCACCGTCACCTCGTCCGGTTCATCGGAGAGAAGCCGCCCCCAGGAGACGATCTACATCGAATCGGTGACTATCGACGTATCCGGTTCTTGACACCGGCGCCCGCCATCATCCCGGTGTAATGGCGGTAGACCTCCACGTCCACTCGACGGCGTCTGACGGCTCGGAGACGCCGACCCGGCTGGTCGAGATGGCAGTGGCCCTACGGCTCAGCGCGCTGGCCCTGACCGATCACGACACCCTGGAGGGATGGACCGAGGCGGAAAGCGCGGCCCAAGACAACAGTCTCCGCCTGATCCCGGGCACCGAGCTCTCCCTGGAGCACGAAGGAGGGATGCATCTGGTCGTTCTCTGGCTCCGGCCGGGCACCGGCCCGCTCCAGGATCGTCTCGCCTCCCTGCAACGCGGGCGGATGGAACGCAACACCAGGATCCTCGAAGCCCTGGCCGGAGCAGGAATCGATGTCACGGTTGAGGAGGTGGCGGCCCAATCGGGTGGCGGCAGTGTCGGTCGACCCCACATCGCCGCGGTGATGATGGACAAGGGTTACGTTCCCGATATCGGAACCGCCTTCGAGTTGTGGTTGGGCCGGGGAAGACCGGGGTATGTGTCACGGCCCCGGCTCAATCCGGAGGAGGCGATCGGCCTGGCGCGAGAATCGGGGGCGGTGCCAATCCTCGGTCATCCCCACACACTCGGAATCAGCCGAGCTGAAGACATGGCCCGGGTCCTCCGCGATCTCAGGGGTCACGGGCTGGTGGGCTTGGAGGCGATCTACTCCAGCTACCACCGCCATGAGCGTGAGGGCTACACCGACCTGGCCAGACGTTTCGGCCTGGTGCCCACCGGGGGCAGCGACTACCACGGCTCATACAAGCCCGGCCTGGAGGTCGGGCTCGGATACGGGGACCTCTACGTGCCCGACTCGGTGGTCGACGAGTTGGCGGAACACGCTGGCGACCCATGAGCCGTCCGTTACGAATGGGGGGCGCCGCCCTGGTGATCTCGGCGAGCATCCTGCTCTCCCGGGCGCTGGGCCTTGGTCGGGAAGTCCTCCTCGCCGGTCTCATCGGGGTCACCGTCGAAGGCGACCTCTACCGGCAGGCCTTCCTCATCCCCGACTACCTCAACTACCTCCTCGCCGGCGCCTACCTCACCATCACCCTGATCCCCATCCTCAGCCGTCATCTGGCGCGGGGCGACACCGAAGCGGCCAGCAGAGCTTTCACCTCGGTGTTCCGTTTCGTCGCCGGGGGGGTCCTCGCCCTGACCGCGCTGATGTGGTTACTGGCCGACCCCCTGGTCAGCCTGGTATTCCCCAACGTGGTCGAGGAGCATGACCGCCTCGTCGGCCTGACCAGGCTCGTCCTCCCCGCCCAGGTCTTCCTGGTGATGGGAGCGCTCCTCATGGCCGTCCAGTACACCCATCGGAGATTCGTCCTCCCCGCCCTGGCCCCGCTGATCTACAACCTGGGGATCATCGGCGGCGGTGCGATCGGAGCCATCTTCGGCGAGCCCAGCCCTGAGGCCTTCCTCGTCGGAGCAGTGGTCGGTTCGGCGTTGGGGAACTTCGGGTTGCAGTGGTTCGGGGCGCGTCGCACCGGAACCTGGCTGACCGCCACCCGGGGGCAATCCTCGGTCGGCGAGTACCTTCTCCTCGCCTTCCCCCTGATGATCGGACAGTCGATCGCCGCCCTCGACGAGCAGTTCGTCCGCTTCTTCGGCCAGATCGAGGAGGGCGCCACCTCGGCTCTGTCGTTCGCCCGCCAACTCAACATGGTCCCGGTCGGGGTGATCGCCCAGGCAGCGGGGGTGGCCGCCTTCCCCTTCTTAGCTCGTTTGGCAGCCCGGGGTGACGACCAGGCTCTCGCCAGGACCACCACCCGGGCAGCAAGGATCACCCTGTTCGTAGCCTTCATGGCTTCGGCGTTCATGATCGCGGTGGCGGTGCCCCTGGTCCGGGTTCTCTATCTCCGGGGCGAGTTCACCGAGGCCGACGCTGCTCTGGTCGCCAGGCTGCTCACCGTCTTCGCCCTTTCGATACCGGTATGGGGTCTCCATCAGATCCTCTCCCGGCACTTCTACGCCAAGCGAAGGATGTGGACGCCGGTCCTGGTCGGCACCGGGGTGACGGTGATCGCAATCCCCCTCTGGCTGGCCCTTCGAGCGGCGCGTGGCGACGAGGGAATGGCCCTGGCTTCGACACTGGCGATGACCATTTACGCCCTGGGTCTCCTCGTGGCATGGGTGCGAGATTCGGGGCCCGACGGAGTGCGAAGTCTCCTCCCGGTGACAGGGCGCGGGCTGGTAGCGGCGGGGATCGCTGCGCTGGCCGGACGAGCAGTCGCCGAGTCGATCCTCAGCGACGGCGTGGTCACCGTCTGGGTGAGTCTCGGCGCTCTCATTGTCGGAGGACTCACCTCGTTGGCCGTCTTTGTCATGGCCACTCTCGTTCTCAAGTCCCCCGAGCTTGGTGAGTTGTCCAGGAGGGGACGAGGTCAGGGCCCGACAGACCATCCCGATTGACGGCCACCGGGGGTTGGGAAGTGGGTCTCCTGAGGCAGGGCACGGACCCAGGGAGGCAGGCCTGGGCCACTCGGCGCCACTCCACTCTGCGCCGCCATCTCCTCATGGGCCATCCGGTCGAGGACGATGGCGATCACAGCAGCCTCGAACTCGCCGGCGCCCCCCCTGATCTCGACTCCCTCAATCATCGGGGAGCTCGACCAACTCGATGAGGGTGCCTCCCAGGTCCCCGGGATGGACGAAGGCGATACGAGCTCCCCGGCCACCGACACGTGGCTCGGAGTCGACGAGCTGGGCCCCTTGTGCGGTGAGATGCTCGAGGGCGGCGTCGATCGAGGTCACTGCGAACGCCACGTGGTGGATTCCTTCACCATTCTTGGACAGGAAACGTCCCACCGGGGTTTCATCACCCAGAGGCATGATTAGTTGAACGAATGATCCGCCCACCGGGATCATCGCCTCCTCGACACCCTGCTCGGCCACCACCTCCCGGTAGAGAGGCGAAACGTTGTACCTAGCGGCGTAACCCTCGACGGCGGAATCGAGATCGTGGACCGCGATGGCGACGTGATCGAGATTGAGCAGCTTCACACCACGGAGGCTAGGTCGAGTCGTCCCCCCGCGGAGCCGGCGGACGCCTCCTCCCCCTCCGGAGCCTGGGGACCGCCAGGTGTCCCCCTGCGGAGCGGGGGGACCGCCTCAACCGCGAGCGCCTTCCCCCCTCTGGACGGCGCTCCCCGGCGGAGTTGGGTAACCGTGTCCGGGGGGCACAGGTAGCATCGGAGCCGGTGAAACAATCAGCTATTACCGGTATCGCCCGGACGCCCATCGGCAGATACAACGGGGCCTTGCGTCCGCTTCGGGCGGTGGAACTCGGGGGCGTGGCCATCGCCGCGGCCGTCGATCGATCCGGTCTCGACCCGGGGGCGATCGACGAGGTCATGTTCGGCCATGTCCTCCAGGCCGGGGAGGGCCAGATCACCGCTCGCCAGGCCGCGGTCAACGGGGGACTTCCCATGACCGTGCCTTCAGTGACGATCAACAAAGTCTGCCTTTCCGGAATGTCGGCGATCGGACTTGCCGACCGCGCCATCCGCCTCGGTGAGTCCAGCTTCGTCTTGGCGGGCGGCATGGAGAGCATGTCCAACGCCCCGTATGTCAGCCGCGACCTCCGGTGGGGGGCGCGGATCGGCGATGTCGCCTTGGTCGACGTCATGCAACACGACGGGCTGTTCTGCGCTTTCGACCAGTGCACCATGGGGGAGTCGTCGGACCTGAAAAACGCCCGACTGGGGATCGGAAGGGAAGAACAAGACCAGTGGGCGGCACGAAGCCACCAGCGAGCCGAAGAAGCCGCCGCCTCTGATGGCTACCTCGATGAGATCGTGTCGGTCGAAGTGCCCGGGCCCAAGGGTGAGACCGTCGAGGTCGCCGCCGACGAAGGGATCAGACCGGGTTCGACCGCCGAGTCCCTGGGGAACCTGGCCCCGGCCTTCTCGGCGAAGGGGACGATCACCGCGGGAAACGCATCACAGATCTCCGACGGGGCGGCGGCGCTAGTGGTCGCCGACCGCGAAGCGGCCGAGGCCACGGGGTCGCCAGTTCTCGCCGAGATCCTCGCCTACGGCCAGGTCGGTGGTGCCGACGCCACCCTCCACGAACGACCGGCGGAAGCCCTCCTGGTCGCACTGAAGAAGGCCGGCCTGGAGCCGTCCGACCTCGACCTGGTCGAGATCAACGAAGCCTTCGCCGCAGTGTCTCTGTGGTCGGCACGGATGCTCGACATTCCCGAGGCCAAGGTCAACGTCAACGGGGGCGCCGTCGCCCTGGGCCACCCACTCGGCGCCACCGGCGCCCGATTGGTGGTCACCCTGGTCAACGCCCTACGACAACGTGGCGGTGGGGTAGGTGCAGCCACCCTATGTGGCGGCGGTGGCCAGGGGGACGCCATCGTGATCCGGGTGGCCGGCTGATGGCCGAGCCGATCGAGCGCAATTTCGGGCTCGATCTGGTCCGGGTCACCGAGACCGCCGCCCTGGGTGCCGCCCGTTGGCTGGGCCGCGGTGACAAGGAGAAGGTCGATCAAGCCGCCGTCGACGGGATGCGTCTCCATCTCTCCACACTCGACATCAACGGTGTGGTCGTCATCGGCGAAGGGGAGAAAGATGAGGCTCCCATGTTGTACAACGGCGAGAGGGTCGGCACCGGGAACGGTCTGGTGGTCGACGTCGCCGTCGACCCGATCGACGGCACCGAGCTGACCGCGTCCGGTCTGTCCGGAGCGATCGCGGTGATTGCCATGGCCGAGGGCCGTGGCTCGATGTACGCACCCGGGCCCCTGGTCTACATGGACAAGATCGCGGTCGGGCCCGGTGCGGCCGGCCAGATCGACCTGGACGCCCCACTCGACGAGAACCTCCGCCGTGTCGCCAAAGCCCGCGGCAAGGGAGTCGGGGAGTTGCGTTGTCTCATCCTCGACCGACCGCGGAACCAGCCCCATATCGACGCGGTCCGCCGGGTCGGTGCCCGCATCTCCATCTTCCGCGACGGTGATGTCGCCGCCGCCATCGCCACCACCCAGGAAGAGCACGAGGCCGACATCATGATCGGGATCGGCGGCTCTCCCGAGGCGGTGATCGCCGCCGCCGCCCTCAAATGCACCGGGGGCGAACTGCAATGCCGGCTGTGGCCCCGTGACGACACGGAGAAGGCACTGGCGCTCGATGCGGGAATGGACCTGGACCAGGTGATGAACGTCGACGACCTGGTGTCGTCGGACAATGTCTTCTTCGCCGCCACCGGGGTGACCGGGGGCGAGTTCCTCGACCCGGTCGACTTCACTGGGGAGGAACGGGCCATCACCCACTCCGTGATCATGAGGTCAAAGACCGGCTCGATCCGCTACATGCATGCCCACCACGACCTGGCCCGTCTCAGGGCCATCTCGGCTACGACCCTGGATTGAGATACGTGCGTGTGCACAGCAGGAGCGAGGAGGGCGTTCGGTGCACACGCAAGGACCCCTCGTGTGCACAGCAGGAGCCAGTGGGGCGTTCGGTGCACACGCACGGACCTCTATAGCTCGGATCGGCCGATCAGGGCGCGGCCCAAGGTGATCTCGTCGGCATAATCGAGGTCTCCGCCGACCGGCAGCCCTGAGGCAAGGCGGGACACCTTGACCCCGAGGGGCTTGAACTCACGGGCGACGTACATCGCAGTGGCATCACCTTCGATAGTCGGGTTGGTGGCAACGATCAGCTCGACGACACCGTTGGGGCCAAGACGGGACTTGAGCTCGTTGAAACGGAGCTGGGACGGCCCGATCCCATTGATCGGGGAGAGAGCCCCACCGAGAACGTGGTAACGACCTTGAAACTCCTGGGTCTTCTCGACCACCACTATGTCCTGGGGACGTTCGACCACACAAATGATGGTGTCGTCACGACGGATGTCTCGACATATGGCACACAGGTCGCCTGAGGCCACGTTGAAACACTGGCTACAGGTGGATATCTGGTCACGCATGTCGCCAATGGCGGCGGCAAGACGTCGGGCATCGGTCTCTTCTACGGTTAGAAGATGAAAGGCAAGCCGCTGCGCCGACTTCCCTCCGATACCGGGGAGCCTGCCCAACTCGTCGATGAGACGCTGAACGGGGCCTTCGAACATCAGCCGAGGAGACCCCCGAGACCACCGGCGAGACCGCCCAGACTCTCGCTAGCGGCCGAGGTGGCGGCTTCGGTGGCCTGACGGACCGCGGCCACCACCAGGTCCTCGAGCATCTCGACATCTCCTGGGTCCACCACGTCGGGAGAGATCCGGATCTCGACCAGCTCGCTCGACCCGGTCACCACCGCGGTGACCATCCCGCCCCCGGCAGAGCCCTCGAAACGGCGTTCTGCCAACTCTGACTGGGCCCGAACCAGCTGCTCCTGCATCTCCTGCGCCTGCTTCATCAGTTGACGCATATCGGGCTGGCGGTTCATGGGGTCAGGTTACCGCCCCCCACCCAGTTGGAGGACCCTCAGGTGTCCCCCCGCGGAGCGGGGGGACCGTCCGAACCCAGTGAGGGCGAGGGGGGAACAGCCTCGAACACGAACGCGGGTCCCCCCCTCGACGGCCCGACGGCCGTCGGTCCCCCCGTAAACGGGGGGACACCAGGAGAAGCGGAGGACTCTCAGGTGTCCCCCTGCCGAGCGGGGGGACCGTCCGAACCCAGTGAGGGCGAAAGGGGAACAACCTCCAACGCGAGCGCGGGTCCCCCCCTCGACGGCCTGACGGCCGTCGGTCCCCCCGTAAACGGGGGGACACCAAACGAAGCGGAGGGAGCAGCTACTCGTCGACTACGCGGGCGCCGAGCTCGGAGGCGAGGAGGTTCTCCGGGGTCTCGGTCGGGCGATCCTCCAACTGGTCGAGGTCGATCTTGTCGTCCTCGGCTGGGGATCGGCCCCGCGCTCGGAACGTCACCTTGACCGGGGCACCGAGGAGATCGCTCGCTTTAGTCTCGACGATCTTGGCCACGGCGTCGTCCTGCTCCAGTGCGGTGAGGTGGAAGTCGTGGCTGACCTCGAGGACGATGGTGCGACCCTCGACATCGGCGGGTGTCGCCTCGCGGAACAACGCCCACCGGCGGGCCCCGAGGACTTCGCTGAGACTCCCGAAGAGACCGGGCCACACCTTCTTCAACTGGTCGAGGCTGATGTCGATGGGCGGACTCGTCTCGGGCTCCGCAGAGTCCTCGGCGGGGGTGGGGGCGGCTGTGGTCTCGGCAGGCTTCTTCTCCGCCGATCCAGGAGCTTTTTGAGATCTGGCCGGGTCGGTGGCCGGGGCCGCCACTGCCGGGGCTGCCACCGGGGCCGCCGCCACAGTCGGGGAGGCCGCAGATGTCACCTCACCGGGCCGACCCATCCGACGTTCGAGTCGGTCCATGCGGGAGATCAGCGCCTCGGTGTCAGTGGCGGTCTCGGGCCTGGTCAGCTTGATCAAGGCGAGCTCGGTCATCAACCGTTCCTCACGACCCTCACGAAGCCTGACCAGAGCTTCGGCGAGGATGTCCACCGCCCGGAGCACATCGGACTTGGGAACGATCGACGCCGCCGACTTCCACAACTCGTGGATGTCGGGAGCCTCATCGGAGATCTCGGCCAGGTTGGGGGCGTATTGGGCGAGGAAGACGCCCCGGAAGAACCCGATGGCCTCGGAGACGAAGCGGCGAAGGTCGACCCCGTCGCCCGCCATCTCGGCCACCAGTTCCAGGGCCTGCTTGGCATCGCCCTCCGAGACCGCCTTGGCCAGACGCATCAGCGCCTCGCTGTCGGCCAGACCCAGGGCGCGTCGCACCCCGGATACCTCGACGGTGCCCGATCCGAGTGCGGCTACCTGTTCGAGCAGGGAGAGAGAGTCGCGAACCGAGCCGCCGGCGTGACGGGCGATGGCGACCAGTGCCGCCGGTTCGGCCTTGTAGCCCTCCCGATCGGTCATGGTGCTCAGGTACCCGGCGAGCTCGTCGACTGCGACCGGATGGAAGTCGAACCGCTGGGTCCTGCTCCTGATGGTGTCGAGCAACTTGTAAGGCTCGGTCGTGGCCAGGACGAAATGGACATGCTCCGGAGGCTCTTCCAATGTCTTGAGCAGGGCGTTTCCCGCCGCCTTGGAGAGCATGTGGGCCTCGTCGAGGACAAACACCCGCTTCGAGGTGGCCGCCGAGGCCACGGTGGTCACGCTGAGCCGGATGTCACGGATGTCATCGACCGAGTTGTGCGAGGCGGCGTCGAGCTCGAGGACGTCGAGGGAGATCCCTTGGGTGATGGCGACACAACTCCCACATTGGTTGCACGGGGCACCGTCTTTGTGACGGTTCTCGCAGTTGAGCGCTTTGGCCAGGATCCGTGCGGTGGTGGTCTTGCCGGTGCCCCTCGGACCGGCGAACAGGTAGGCGTGAGCGACTCTTCCTTCGGCGACCTCCCGAGCCAGTGTGGTGGTGACATGACCTTGGCCGATGACATCGTCGAAGGTCTGGGGGCGGTACTTGCGATAGAGGGCCTGGTACTCCACGTAGGCCCCACCGTACCCCGACCCGGGGACCGATTCGGAAAGGGACAGGGCATTTCACTTCACCGGTCCACCGGTCGATACTTGCTCCTGTGACTCATCCCCTGACCGAGGCTGGGACCTCCTCTCGCGCCACACCCCCACCTGCGGTGTGGGCGCGTGGACTGACCCGAAGGTTCGGGAAGAACACCGCCGTCGAAGACGTCGACCTGGCCATCCGCCAGGGCGAGTTCTACGGACTGCTCGGACAGAACGGCGCTGGGAAGACCACCACCATCCGAATGATCGTCGGCTTGCTCCGCCCTGACGCCGGTGAAGCCGGAATCGGCGAGTTCGACACCTGGAGGAGCCCGACCGAGGTAAAGGCGCGGATCGGGGTGCTTCCCGAAGAGTTCAATCTCTACGAGCGGCTCACCGGCGCCGAGCTCCTCGACTTCACCGGCGCCATGCATGGTCTGGGACGCGAGGAAACGGTGCGACGCCGCGATGAGCTCCTCGAGATGCTCGACCTCACCGACGCCTCATCGAAGCTGGTCGGCGACTACTCCCGGGGGATGCGCAAGAAGGTGGCATTGGGGGCGGCGATCATCCACCGTCCACCGGTGCTCTTCCTCGACGAGCCTTTCGAAGGAGTGGACGCGGTCTCGGCTCGGCTGATCAGGAACCTCCTCCGCCAGGCGGCGTCAGGGGGCACCACCATCATCTTCTCGTCGCACGAGATGCATCTGGTGGAAAAGCTGTGCACCAGGATCGGGATCATGATCCACGGGCGGCTCACCATCGAGGAGACCCCCGAGGGTCTGTGCCGGCTCACCGGGAAGGACAACATCGAGGACGCCTTCATCACCGCGGTTGGTGGCGATGACATGGAGAGCTCGTCGTGGTACGGCACTTCATAGGGCTCAAAGCCAGGCTCACCTGGAACGGCATCCGGTTCGACCGGCAACGCCGGTTCGGCTTCCCCGTCGCCACCATCCTCCTCACCTGGCTGGCGGTATGGCTGGCCAACCGCCACCTGGGGATCGTAGAACAGCTCAGGGGAATCGACCCCGGCGCCCTGCCCGGATACATGGCTTGGGCAGCCCTGATCGTCTTCGTCGCCTGGGTCACCCTGCCAGTGATCATCTTCCCTCTCGACGAGAACCTCGACCCCCAGCAACTCGCCTCCTACCCGGTCAGCGACAATCAGATGGTCGTCGGGTTGGCCGTGGCCAGTCTGGTGGCCCCGGCCACCGTGGTCCCGGTGGTTCTGCTCACCGTGAATGCGGGAACCTTGAGTGCGGCGTGGTGGATGGCGATCCCGGCATCACTGGTCTTCTTCGGGCTCCTCGCCGTGGGGAGCCAGCTGTTCTCAGCCGCAGTCTCTGCCATCCTCCGCACACGCCGGGGGCGCGACATCGCAACCTTCTTCATTCTCGGCATGGCCGCCGCAGGGTTCTTCGGCTATCGCACCATCTCGGACACCGTCACCGAGTTGGGCATGGCCGGTGCGGTTCGGTCGGTGCCGGTTATCGACTGGGCGGCGCTCCTCCCCCCGGTGGCGGCGCAGCGGGCGGTGATCGAGGCATCGGCCGGTAACACTCTCTCCGGGTTCGCCTTCCTCGCCTTGGCCTCTGCCGGTCTGCTGGCGATGGCCCTGACCTGGCGTCGGCTTCTCGGCTGGATGTTGACCACCCCACGTGAGGGGAGTCGCCCGGCGGCGCGGGCCCGTCGCCGGGGCATGGCCACCGGGCCGTGGGGGGTGGTGGCGACCCTGGCCCGCAAGGAGCTTCGCTTCTACATAAGGGATCCAAGGCAGCGGCTGGTGTGGACCCGAACCGTGATCTTT
>CAYZKF010000018.1:0-15265 GCA_964479135.1 uncultured Acidimicrobiaceae bacterium | reverse complement strand
CGCGGCTTCGGGCTCGGGCTCGGCGACCGGCTCGGCCGCCGGTGGGCCTGACTCGAGGTAAGCCTCGACGTCTTTTCGGGTGATCCTGCCACCCTGGCCGCTTCCATCGATCCGGCTCAGGTCGACCTGGTGCTCACGGACCAGACGTCGGACCACCGGCGACAAGAGCCGTGGAGCTCCCTCCTCGGGTGAGGGCTCGGCGAAAAAGGCGTCGACCTCTTCGTCACTGGGGTCGGCGCTCTTCTCGAACCCGGTGTCCGGGCCGGACGGGGTCTCCGATGCGGGGTGGGTGTCGGCGGGTATCTTCTCGGCCACCTCCGGTTCGGACGCCACTTGCCCGTCATCGTCGGTCTCCGATTCAGGTTCCTCGGCCTCGGACTCAGACTCGGACTCAGGCTCGGACTCGGCCTCGGACTCGGCCTCAGGCTCGGACTCGGACTCAGACTCGGACTCGGACTCGGACTCAGGCTCGGACTCAGGCTCGGGCTCGGCCTCGGCCGTTGCCGTCGACTCACCCTCCTCGCCGATGACCACGAGGTTCACACCGACCGCCACCGTGTCACCCTCCTCGACCAGGATCTCGAGGATCGTGCCCGAAACCGGTGAGGGAACCTCGGTGTCGACCTTGTCGGTGGAAATCTCGACGAGGACCTCGTCTTCGCTGATGGTGTCCCCGACCTTCTTGGCCCACTTGAGGATGGTCCCTTCGGTGACCGTCTCACCCAGCTGGGGCATCGAAACCGTCGTTGCCACGTCTATCTCCTCTCAGTGCAAGCTCAAGCCGGCAGCGCTCATCAGTGTCTCGCCGATCGTCTCGGCGAGGGTGGGGTGGGCATGGATCAGGGCAGCCGCCTCCGACGGCAATGCCTCCCATCCCACGGTATACATCAACTCGTGGATCATCTCACCGGCTTGGGGACCGACGATGCTCGCCCCGACGATGGGGCCATCCTTGACAGAGATCACCTTGACGTGACCCTGGTTATGGCCAACGATCATCGCCCGGGCCACCCCGTTGAAGAAGTGTTTGGAGGTCTCGACCTCTAGACCCCGATTTAGCGCCTCTTCCTCGGTGACCCCCACCTCGGCGACCTCGGGATTGGTGTAGGTGACTTTGGGTATGGCGTCGTAATTGATCGGATTGGCGTGGCCGGTGGCGATGTGGGTCATCGCCGCGATCCCTTCGGCAAAGCCGACATGGGCGAGTTGGGGAGTTCCGGCCACGATGTCGCCAACCGCATAGACCCCGGGCTCGGCCGTCTCCATGGTCGCCGGGTCGACGACCACGAAGCCCTTGTCCACCTCGACGTTGGTGGTCTCCAACCCGATGCCGTCGGTGTTGGGCCCCCTGCCCACCGCGACCAGGGCGACGTCGACTTCAACCCGAACATCACCCACCGAGATCACCACGCCGGAGTCGCTCACCTCGGCGGGGTCGACCCCGGCGCCGACGTGAAACTCGACACCCCGGCGCCCCATGAGACGTTGGAGCATCCGGGCCGAATCGGGATCGGAACCAGGGATGATCTGGTCGAGCATCTCGAAAACATGCACTTTGGAGCCGACGTCGGCGAGGAAGCTGGCGAACTCGCAACCGATCACGCCGCCACCGATGATTCCCACTCGCTCCGGCTGAGTCTCCCAGTCGAGGGCGTGGTCGGAGGTGACCACCCGCTTCCCGTCGATCTCGTACCCGGGGATGGTGCGGGCGTGTGAGCCGGTGGCCACGATCACCTTGTCGGCCTCGATGGTGGAGGGCCCCTGATCAGAGGTGACTTCGATGGTCCGGGAACCGGTCAACTTGCCGACGCCCTCGACCACTTCGACCCCACGTTGTTTGAGGAGACCACCGAGACCGCGGACCACGGCGTCGACCGTCTTGTTCTTCTTGGCGAGGGCCGCCGGCCAATCGAGCTTGGGCTGTGAGGTGACCACTCCATACTCGGCTGCGTCGCCGACGGTGCTGAACACCTCGGCGATGTGGAGCCACTGCTTGGCCGGGATGCACCCCCGGATGAGACAGGTCCCGCCCGGTCGATCCTTCTCGACCAGAACCACCTCCAGCCCGAAGTTGTGGGCGTAGAGGGCGGCGGCATAACCCCCGGGCCCACCCCCGAGTATCGCGACATCTACCAAGACCAGCCTTTCCGTGGAATCTTCGGCCAGAGCCTAGTTTGGCTGCTGGCTAGCCTTTCTCGCCCATGCAGACCCGCTGGCTTCTGATCGCCTCGGCCGTTCTCGCCGTGGTGATCCTGGTGGCGGCGGCCGTCTGGCTCTTCCGGTTGCTGTTGTGAGCGAGCGAATCCAGATCGAGACCGCCGACGGGATCCTCCTCGAATCCAGGATCGACACACCCGAGGAACCGGTGAGGGTCACCGTCCTCTGTCACCCCCACCCACTCCAGGGCGGGACCATGAACGCCCCTTTGATGATCGCGGTGACCAGACGCCTGGTGGCCAGGGGCCACACCGTCATCCGGTTCAACTTCAGGGGATCGGGGGCGAGCACTGGCAGCCACGACTTCGGGGAAGCCGAGTTGGGCGACGTCACCGCGGTGGCCGCCCACGCCCGAGGCCTCGACCTCCCGCTGGGGATCGGCGGGTGGTCGTTCGGCGCCGGGGTCGCCCTCAACTGGCTGGCGGTGACCGGCGAGATCATCCCCTACGCCGGCGTAGCCCCGGACGCCAAACACCTTCCCGATGAGCTCCCCGCCGGTCCGAAGAGGATCATCCTGGGGACCAGGGACCAGGTGATCGACCCCGAAGCCCTACAACGTTACGCCATCGACCAAGGCATCGATCTGGTGCTCACCCCCGGCGACCACTTCTTCCACGGCCGTGGCGACCGTCTCGGTGATCTGGTCGCCCAGGGCCTGGAGATGTGAGCGTGTGCAGGAGAAGCCCGCCTAGGGCGTTTGGTGCACACGCAGGACACGTTCGTGTGCAGGAGAGGCCCGGTCAGGGCGTTCGGTGCACACGCATCGGTCGAAACCCCCGGTTGACTGCCTCTTCGAGGGTGTCGGGGGCGAATGACTGGAGTTGGAGGCGGTTGAGGAGATCCTCTTCGCTCACCCTGCGGTCGAGCTCCTCGAACTGGTCGGGGTCGTCACAGTCGTGTACCCGCATGTCGTCACGGGTTCCGATGAACCGGTGGTCCTCAAAACGACGGAGACGACCCACTACTCGTCTTCGTCGAGACCGGTGGGCACTTCCGCCGAGCACATGGGACAGGTGGCCACCGCGATCTCCCCGACGATGAACTCGAACCCACATTCGGGGCAGGGGATCTTGGGCAACACCGGTGGGGGCGGCGGAGGCGGAGGAGCAGACGGGGGCTCGCCGGGACCTCCTACGCCGGGCGCGCTGGGATAGCCGCCGACGTTCTGGCCGGGGTTGGGAGGGGCTGCCCCATTACGAACCACATTCACCGATCCGCACACCGGACATGCGAAACGACCAGGGCCGGCCACCTCGAATTGTGTTCCACAGGCTCCACATCGGACCCTCATTCCTCTTCTCCCTGTTCCACTGGATCTCCTACCGCCCCGATGGCCATCAGATAGCCGGCCTCGAGACGGAGAACTTCTTCGATGTCTTGATGAGAGTAGGCCACCCCGTGACGGGCTTCTATCTCCGCGGCGATGTACTCGATCGATGCCTGGTGACCCCCGGCCACCGTCTCCACCGGGCTGTGCCGGTCTTCCTGGGCGAGCCCCTGGAGATAGAACACCTCCCACTCGAGGATTCTCCTCACGTCATTCCTGTCGAGATGGGACTCCTCGCCGAGTCCGACGGAGACGTGTTTGACCGCATCCTCGACCACGTATTCGAGCGGCTGGTAAGAGGGGCGACGTCTCGCCTCCTGCCAGACCATCAAGGCGACCACCACCAGGAACACCCCGACGAGGAACCCGACAAATGCGATGACCGCTGCCGGTGACACCCGGGAAGTATTACCAGCTGGCAGGGTTGAGCCGGATCGAACAGCGCGTACCTCAGGTACTGGAGCCCATATGTGGGTGAGATCCTCTCAAGAACAGCCGACGTATTCGCACCCGGATCGTTCTTGAGAGCTTTCTACCCAGATATGGGTCTGAGGTTCGTGGATTCAGAACGCCTCGACCGGCAACTCCATTAGGGAGCCGTCCTCGGTGACGGCGGCATCACGGCGGGCGGCCACTTTGGGCGCCACATCGGCGATCAGCCACCGGGCCGCGGCCACCTTCCCGACGTAGAACTCGTCGCTGCCGATCTTGTCGCGGGCGACCTCTGCCTGACGGAGCATCTGCCAGGCGATGACCACCTCGGCCATCGAGTCGAGCAGCGGCGTGGCCTGGAGCCCAACCATGTAGATCTCGTCTCGCTCCCCGCCGAGGTTGGCCATGAGATGCTCCACCATCGACCCGATGTGCCCTTGGGCGTCGTCGAGCATCCTGCCCAACTTCTCCCTCTCCTCGGCGAAGGGGTCGTTGTCGGGACCACCTTTGACAAACTCGGTGATCTCCGCGGCCAGGGCGGCCAGAGCCGCTCCCTGGTCCCGGGCGATCTTGCGGAAGAACAGGTCGAGGGCCTGGATCCCGGTGGTGCCTTCGTAGATGGTGTCGATCTTGGCGTCCCGGATGTACTGCTCGATGGGGTAGTCCTGGGTGTAACCCGACCCACCAAACACCTGTAGTGATGTAGCCAGCAGGTGGTAGGCCTTCTCCGAGGTGTACCCCTTGACCAGCGGTAGCAAGAGATCGTTGCGTCGCTCCCACATGTCATCCTCAGGGTGGAGAAGAGCCTGGTCCTGCACCCAGGCGGTGTAGAGGACCAGGGCCCGCAGACCCTCGGCGTATGCCTTTTGCATCATCAGCATCCGCCGAACGTTGGGATGGCGAATGATCGGGACCCGGGGCGCGGCCTTGTCGGTGGCCTCGGCGAGGTCGGCGCCCTGAACTCGCTCCTTGGCGTACTCCAGGGCATTGAGATAACCGGTGCTCAGGGTGCCCATCGCCTTGGTTCCGATCAGCATCCGGGCATATTCGATGACGCGGAACATCTGGCGGATCCCGTCGTGACGATCGCCCACCAGGTATCCCACCGCCGGTCGATCCATCCCGAAGGTGAGCTCGCAGGTGGTCGACCCCTTGAGACCCATCTTCTTCTCCAGGTTGGTGGCGACCACCCCGTTACGCTCCCCCAGGTTCCCGTCATCGTCGACCAGATATTTGGGGACGACGAAGAGGGACAATCCCTTGGTCCCCGGGCCGAACCCCTCGGGTCGGGCGAGGACGAGGTGGACGATGTTCTCGGTGGCGTCATGCTCTCCCCCGGTGATGAATCGTTTGACCCCTTCGAGGTGCCAGGTCCCGTCGCCCTGGTCGATGGCTTTGGTGGTGGCCGAGCCCACGTCGGAGCCGGCGTCAGGCTCGGTGAGGACCATGGTCCCCGCCCATCCCCGATCGACCCACATCCGAGCAAGCGCCTTCTGCTCATCGGTCCCTTCGTCGAAGAGGACTCGAGCGAACAACGCCCCCCCGGCGAAGAACTGAACGGTGGTGTTGGCGGCGAGGAGCATCTCGGAGAGGGACCAGCCCACCGGCGCCGGGACCGGCATACCGTCCATCTCCACCGGGAGTCCAAGACGGCCCCACCCCCCGTCGCGGAAGGCGTCGATGCTCTTCTTAACCGACTCGGGGAGATGGACCTCCCCGTCGACCAGCTCGAGAGGGATACGGTCCTGGTCGACATAAGAGGCGGCATAGTCCTCGCGGGCGAGACGCTCGATTTCGGTGAGGATGTCTCCGATCGTGCTCCGGTCGATCCCGGGCCACAGATCGTCGCTGAGGTAGTTCTCTACCTCGAGGACCTCGAAGAGGTTGAACTCGATGTCGCGGAGATTCGACTTGTAGTGGCTCACCTGTTCACTCCTTGGGACTCTTGCCCTCAGTATAATTTGAGTGAACGCTCAAGGTGATGGGACTTAGTGCCCATGTCACAACACGAAATGGGTCTTAAGGGAAAAGGGGCGGAGCCACCGAAGCTACCGTGGGCTCGATGCGGTACCGATCGGGCCTGGAGACCCAGAACAGGATTCTCACCGCCACCCGGACACTGATCGCCGACTCCGGGTTGGAAGGGACCACCATCAAGGCGATCTGTGAGCGCGCCGGCGTCCTACCCGGAAGCTTCTACAACCTGTTCGACTCCAAGGAGCAGGCCATCCTCAGTGTGGTTCGGGAAGCCATCGACGCCGTCGATCCCGACCCCGACCATCTCGGCAACGACACCCTCTCCGATCTGGTCGACGCCTATGTGCGCTTCGTCACCGAGCAAGGCGACCTCGCCCGGGTTTACATCGCCATTGCCGTCTCCGGAGGGAGGAACGACACCGAGCTCAAAGGGCGGGTCATCCGTCACCACCAGGGACGGGTCGACCGCTTCGCCGCTGCCATCGTCAGGACGAGACCGTCGCTCGACTCCGTCGAGATCCGTCGACGCGCCGAAACCCTGGTCACTGCGCTCAACGGGATGACACTCCATTACGTGCTCGACTCCGGCTTCGATGTCTCGGTCCACGCCCGCTCCCTCCTCGAAGACACCATGGCGGCCACCTGATGGAGTTCGGGGTCCAGTCTCGCGGGGACTGGGATCGTCTCCGCTCGATTGCATCCTGGGCAGCGGGCAGGGAATTGACCGCCTTCGCCCTCCCCGACCACTACCTGCAACGGGGCAGCGAGCCGGAGAAGCCGGCGTGGGACCACCTGGTTCATCTCGCCGCCCTCGCCGTCGAGACCGACCTCGAGTTGGTATCGCTGGTCAGCCCGGTGACTTTCCGTCATCCGGCGGTCCTCTACAAGATGGGCGTCACCATCGACGAGATCTCGGGTGGGCGGTTCACTCTTGGTCTCGGGGCGGGGTGGATGGACGAGGAGTTCGAATTGTTCGGGATCCCCTACCCCGACATGGGCGAGAGGATGGAGCGCCTCGAGGAAGCCATGGCCTACTTGCGGGCAGCACTCACTCCGGGTGGGGGCGGCTATGCCGGGAAGCACTACACCCTGGCCGACTTCGACCCCCGGCCCCAGCCCACCAACCTCCGTCTCCTCGCCGGTGGCGCCGGGCGAACCAAGGCGAGGCGGATAACAGCCCTCTACGCCGACGAGTACAACCTCTACGCCTGTGACCCCGACCGCTACCGCCACATTCGAGAGAGGACCCGGGCCGAAGCCGTGGAAGCGGGTCGCGGGGCTGACGAGATCTTCTGGTCGTCGGCGGGACCGGCGGTGGCGGCGAAGAAGGAGTCCGACTACCGACGACTCCTCGAAGAGCTTGCCGAGATGACCGGGCAGTCTCGGGAGCGGATCGAGGAGGTCTATGAGGAGCGCCGCTACCCCCATGGATCGGGTGCCAAGGCCGCAGAAATGCTCGGGGAGCTGGAGGAAGCCGGGTGCCAACGCTTCTACCTCCAGATCTTCAACACTCCAATCGCCAACTTCGACCTGATCCTCGACGCCTACGCCGGCTGAGCCCTCACTTGGTGAGTGCGCACTTCGTATTTCGTGCTTCGTATTTCGACAGTCGAAGTACGCAGTACAGGCACCCAGCCGGCCAGGGCCGAACCAGGCCATCGCCCCAAGTGCTCTGCCGACCGGACATGGTCGCGGTACGAAGTACACCTCAAAGTCCCGGATAAGGTGCCTCCGTGCAGTTTTCGCTGATGACCGAGCCGCATCTCGGCGGCACCTACCGACAACAGCTCGAGGCGGCCCGTTGGGCGGAGTCTGAGGGCCTGGTCTCGTTTGCCCGCTGCGACCATTACATGTCCGGCGAAGACCCCACCCCCGACGCCACCGATGCATTCGCCGTACTCGCCGGCTTGGCCCGGGAGACCAGCGACATCCGGTTGTGTGTCCTGGTCACCCCGATCACCTTCCGCCACCCGGCGGTGATAGTCAAGAACGCGGTCACCATCGACCAGATGTCAGAGGGGCGTCTCGATCTCGGAGTCGGCACCGGGTGGATGGAGCTCGAGCACCAGGCCTTCGGGATGCCATTCCCCGATTGGCCGGAACGGTGGGCTCGGTTCGAAGAGGCTCTCGACTATCTCGATGCCGCTCTCGGAGACGGCCTCGCCGACTACGAAGGACGCTTCTACCAAGTGGCAGGGGACATAAAGCCCAAGCCGACCGGAATCCGTCTGGTCATCGGGGGAAGCGGCCCGCGTCGCACCCCCCGACTCGCCGGCTCCCGTGCCGACGAGTACAACTTCTTCATCTGCCCCCCCGACCAGGCCCGGGAGAAGATCGAGGTGATGCGGGCCGCCGCCGGTGATCGTCAGGTCGAGGCGACGGTGATGGGCGGGGCGATGGTCGGCCGCACCCAGTCGGTGTTCGACGAGAGACTGGCCGCAGCCGCCGCCCGCCGCGGCATCACTCCAGCGGAGTTGGAGCAGCGGTATGTGAACAACGGGTTTCCCATCGGGACACCGGAGCGGGCCGCCGAGACCGTCGCTTCACTCGAAGAGGCCGGTGTCGACCGCATCTACGTCCAGTGGCTCGACCTCGACGATCTCGACACCATGAAAGACACCGTTGACATCGTCCGTGGGGCCTGACCTTCCCGAGGCGAGCCTTCGACTCGCCCGCCATGTGCCCGGTCTGGAGACGGCCATCAGATTGTTCCCCGCCGGGACCAAGACCGCCCAGCAGGCCGCGTCCGCCGTCGGCTGTCCGGTCTCGGCGATAGTCAAGTCCCTGGTCTTCATCCTTGGGTCGGATGGCTCGGAGGAGCCGGTGGTTGCCCTGGTACCCGGAGACCTGTTCCTCGACGCCGACAAGCTGGCCGGGGTCGCCGGCGCGGAAATGTCGCGCCGAGCCGAGCTGGACGAGGTGAGAGCGGCCACCGGATTCGCCGCCGGGGGGACTCCCCCATTCGGTCATGCCACCAGCCTCCGGATCTTCGCCGACCCCCAGTTGAGGAGGAACGACCCGGTGTGGGCCGCCGCCGGCACCCCGACAACGGTGTTCCCCATCTCACTCGACGACCTGGATCGACATTCGGCGCCGCACTGGGCGGATATAACCCGTTCTTGACCTCGCCTACCTGGCAGTTTCGGCGGCTGACCGGGTCGGCCAGAGCGCCAAGATCCCTCCGTCAAGCCCGAAGGCGGATTACGTTCCACGACACCGGCGGGAGGACCACCTCGATGGCATCGGTCTCCCCACGGGCCCCACTACCCGGTCGCGGAGTGACCCGGTGAGGGTTCTCGACCGAATTGGTGGCATCGAAATCCTCGTCGGCCACCACCGTGTGCTCGACCACCCGGTGGTCGGGCAAGGCTTGCGTTGCCAACGTAAGGATCACTTCCTCCTCCATGCTGCGATTCACCGCGAAAACCACCACCTCGCCGGTCTCGGGGTCATGGGTTGCAACCCCGTCGACCACTGGCGTCTCGCCGAATCGGCGGTTGGGATAGGTGGGAGCCAAAACCTCCACCCTGAGGACGTCGCCCCTGGCCAGTTGGGCGGTCTGAGAGAAGGGGTGGAAGGTGGTTTGCCTCCACGCCGGGCCGCCCGGTTCGGTTCGGATGGGGGCGATGGCGTTGACCAACTGGGCGAGGCACGCCGCGGCGACCCGGTCGCTGTTGCGCAGCAGCGTTATGAGCAGGCTTCCCACCACCACGGCATCGACGACGTCGTAGGTGTCTTCGATAAGGCGAGGCGCCTCGGGCCAATCCGAAGGGGGTCCCTCATCCTGGTAGCGGCTCACATACCACACGTTCCACTCATCGAAGGAGAGATCGATCCGCTTGCTGCTGCGCTTTCGGGCGCCGACTCCGTCGGCGATCGCGGTCACCTGCCGGATGAAGGAGTCCATTTCCACAGAGGAGGCGAGGAAGCTGGCCCGGTCGTCGTCCTTCGGCTCGTAATAGGCGTGGAGCGAAATGAGGTCCACCTGCTCGTAGGCATGTTCGAGGACCGTCTCTTCCCATACCCCGAAGGTGGGCATCCCCGCATAAGAGCTGCCGCACGCCACCAGTTCCAAACTCTGGTCGACCATACGGAGGGCACGTGCCGTTTCCTCCGCCAACCGTCCGTACTCCTCGGCGGTTTTGTGTCCCAACTGCCACGGACCGTCGAGCTCGTTGCCCAGGCACCACATCTTGACTCCGAACGGGTCGGGATAACCGTGGGAGCGGCGCAGGTCAGACCAACGGGTGCCCTGGGGGTGATTGCTGTACTCCAGCAGGTCGAGGGCTTCGGCGACTCCCCGGGTGCCCAGGTTCAGCGCCATCATCGGCTCCACCCCGGCTCGTTCGGTCCAGGTCATGAACTCGCCGAGGCCGAAGGTGTTGGGCTCGAGCGTATGCCACGCGGTATCGAGCCGCCTGGGTCGGTCAGTCACCGGGCCCACGCCGTCCTCCCAGCGGTAGCCGGAGACGAAGTTGCCTCCGGGATAACGCACCAGTGTCACCCCCAGCTCTTTCACCAGATCGATGACATCCAGTCGCAGACCGTCCTCGTCGGCGTGGGGGTGCCCCGGCTCGAAGATACCGGTATAGACACAACGCCCGAGGTGCTCGACAAACGACCCGAAGAGTCGGGGCTTGATCGGCCCGATCACCGAGTCGGGGTCGAGAGTGAACGACGCCTTCTGCACGGTCACCGTCGGGGGGGAGCGGTGCTCGCCCGGACCACCAGGTCGGGCTCGACGACCTGTTTGATCGGCTGGTTGATCTCCCCCCGGAGATATCGAAGCAGCAGGGACATACTCCTCGTACCCACCTCGAGGAACTCCTGTCGAACCGTGGTCAGCGGCGGGGCGTAATAGGAGGCTTCCGGAATGTCGTCGAAGCCGACGATGCTGATATCGCCCGGTACCCCCATCCCGGCTTCATGGACGGCACGCATCACGCCCAAGGCCATCTGATCGTTGGCGACGAAGACCGCGGTCGCCCCCGATTCGAGGAGACTGCCACCCTGTTCGTACCCGGAGCGGGCGCTCCAGTCACCAGGGAGGGGCTCGGGCGGCTGGATCCCGGCGGCCTCGAGGGTCGAACGCCAGCCTTGCTCCCGGGCACGGGCTTCGTACCAATCGCCCGGACCGGTGATGTGCCACACAGCCACGTGGCCCAGGTCGAGGAGGTGACGGGTGGCCTTGGTCGCTCCAAGGACCTGATCTACCGCCACCACCGAGATCGGGGCGTCCAGGAGTCCCTCCACCGCCACCACCGGCAGATCGGAGGGGATCTCCATGAGCGCCTGTGCCACGGCCACCTCGGGAGCGATGATGATGATGCCGTCGACTCCCTGACCGCGCAGCCGGTCGACCGCGTCCAAAACCGGCGCCCGTTCTAGCGAGTCGAGGCTGACGATGTTGACCGCGTGGCTGGCGGCCTGGGCGGCCAACTGGATGGCATGGAGAGTCGATGCCGGTCCGTACAGACGGGTGTCGTAGGCGACAACACCGACGATCCCGGTGCGTCCCGTCGCCAGGGCCCGGGCGGCTCGATTGGGTCGGTAGTCGAGCTCTCGGATGGCGGCGAGGACTCTTGCCCGGGTCTCCGCCTTGACGCTGTCGGGGTCGTTGATGACGCGTGACACCGTCTGGTGGGAAACGCCGGCCCGGCGGGCCACGTCGACCATCACCACGTGACGGGGAGCCGGGTCGGAAACGGAGGCGGCATCACCACCCTGGTCGACAGATCTCATTGGTTAGCCCTCGACGATCGACAGAAAGAAGCGGGAGAGAGTGTGAGCGCTCCCCAAGCATTAGTCAAGTTTTCACTCAGATCGACCACAACCAGCCGATTTCCATGGGAATCGCTTGACCGCCCTTGGTGTGAGCGTTAACGTCCCGCGCTCTGTTAGCGCTCACAGGGGCGTGTTGAGAGGAGAAACGTCATGCTCACGAAGTCAGTACGGTCTCTACATCTTGTCATTCTCACGCTGGTTCTCGGCTTGGTGGTGGCGGCCTGTGGAGGTGACGCCGGCAATGGCGCCACCACCACCGCCCCGACCCAGACGACAGCTGGAGGTGGGGAACCCTCCGGTGAGGCCCGAGTTGTCGATCTCACCTTCTGGACCTTCGTCCAGGACCACGCCGATTACATCGAATCCCGGGCAGCCGACTACAACGCCAGCCAGTCCGAGGTGGAGATCCGGATCGAGTCCACCTCGATCGACTGGGACGACATGCACAATCGACTCCTCATCGCCCTCCAGAGTGGTACCGGCGCGCCCGACCTCGTGGACATCGAGATCTCGCGGTTCGGTCCCTTCTCACGCGGCGAGGTCCAGTTGCACCCGTTGAACGACATCGTGGAGGCGGCCAGCGCCAACCTCGTCTCCGAACGGCTGGCCCCGTACATGGTCGACGGCCTCCCATACGGCATCGATTACCACCTTGGTGCGTTTCTGATGTTCTACAACACCGAGGTCACCGATGCCGCCGGCGTCGATATCGACGCCATCGAAACCTGGGATGACTTCATCGAGGCCGGCCTGCAGGTCAAGGCGGAGGTCGGGGTGCCGATGACCACGATCGAGACCTCGGGTGGCTTCTCGCTCAACGGTCTGATGCTGCTCAACGGCGGCGGGCGATACGACGCCCTCAACAACCGCATCCTCGAGGATCCGGCCAACATCGAAGCCGCAGAGTTCATCCAGGATCTGATCTACGAGCACGAGATCGCCGTCCCCGCTCCGGGCACCCATCATCATTCGGTCGAGTTCTTCGAGTCCTTCAACAGCGGCGGCTCGGCATCGCTGTGGATGCCCCAGTGGTACATGATCCGGTTCCCGGAGAACATGCCCGACGTGGAAGGCAAGATCAAGGTGCGCCCCCTTCCCGCATTCCGAGCGGGCGGCGCCGTCACCACGATGGGCGGTGGCACCGGGACTGCGATCACCCGTCAGATCGACCCGGACAAGCTGGATGCGGCCAAGGACTTCCTCGGGTTCGCCAAGCTGACCTACGACGGTCAGGTGAAGCTGTGGACCGAGCTCGGGTTCGACCCGTTCATGCTCGATGTCTACGACGACCCTGCCCTGGCCGATCCCGATCCCTGGTTCGGGAACGAGCCGGTGATGGCCAACATCAAGGACATGCTCGATCGATTGGCGCCTGAATATACCGGTCCCCACTACGCCGAGATCTCTCAGTTCATGGGAGACGTCATGGCGCACCGGCTCTTCGTGGAGCGCCAGTCGGCCGCGGAGGTGTTCGCCGCCGCCGAGGCAGAGATCGCCGGCATGGAGTGACGAGAGACGAGGAGATCGGGCGAACATGACGCCCAGAGACCTCGTTGTCGAGGACTACGTCGACAGTCAGGAACGGCCTCCGGGGAGGCCGTTCCTGCAACGCCCGGGGGTAGTCGCCGCGGTATTCCTGGCGCCTTTCATGGTGCTGTTCCTGGTGTTCCGCGTCTGGCCGATCTTCAGCGCGGTGTCGATCAGCCTCCAGGACATCCAGAGCATCGGGCACAGTGAATGGATCGGCCTGGGGAACTATCAAGCCCTTCTCGGAGACGAACGGTTCTTCGCCGCCCTCAAGAACACTGCCTTCTACACCGGCGGCACCCTCCTCCTGCTGGTCCCGATTCCGCTCATGCTGGCGGCGATGCTCCACTCGGGGTCGGTCAAGGCCCCCGGCGCGTTTCGCACCATCCTCTTTCTCCCACTGCTCGCCGGCCTGGTGGTCGTCGGCGTGGTGTTCCAGCTGATCCTCAGCCGAAACGGGATCATGAATGCCGGGCTCGGGTTATTCGGGGTGGACGGCCCGGCCTGGCTCGAGGTTCCCGAGCTGGCCATTCCCTCCCTGCTGATCGTGGCGTTGTGGCGATGGACCGGGATCAACATCGTCTACTTCAGCACCGGCCTCGCCAGCATCCCCCACGGCCTCTACGAAGCCGCGGTCATCGACGGGGCCTCCGGATTCCGCCGTTTCCTCCACATCTCGGTGCCACTGTCGAAGCCGATCATCCTGTTCGTGGCGGTGCTCACCCTGATCGGGGGATTCCAACTGTTCGTCGAGCCCTTCATCCTGTGGGCGCAGTCGGGAGGCGTCGGCCCCAACCGGGCCGGGATGAGCGTCGTCGTCCTCCTCTACCGAACCGCCTTCACCTCGTTCCGTCTCGGCTTGGCCTCGGCCATCGGAGTGGTCCTCGCCCTGATCATCATGGTTGTGGCCCTGGTGCAACTGCGAGCCTTTGGATTCTTCCGCCGCGACGACGAGTCGGGGCCGAGGCGCCGTCGGATCGGGAAGCAGAGCCAACCATGACAATGCTCCGGTCGGCTGTCGATGCCGTCTCCGTCCTGCGGAGGCCCCGCAGACTCAACGCACCCCGCTTCCTCCCCACGGCATTCATGACCATCATCGCGGTGCTGGTCCTGATCCCCCTCTACTGGTTGGTGGTGAGCGCGTTCCGCCCGGCTGAGCGCATCTTCGCCGATGCCAGCCAGTTCATACCCTCGACAATCACCATCGACAACTTCGTCGCACTGTTCCGAGATGCACCGTTCGTCCGCTGGTTCACCAACTCCTTCATCCTCACTGCCGGCTCCGCCCTGGGCGCCATGGCCGTGGTGACCATGGCGGCCTACCCGCTGGCTCGTCTCCGGTTCCCCCTCCGCAACACCATCTTCGTCACGGTCCTCGTCACCTACCTGCTCCCGTTCCATCTCCTCCTCATCCCCCTCTTCCTCATCATGATCAACCTCGGCCTGATCGACACTCACCTCGGTGTGATCCTGCCCCTCTGGGCCCATCCCTTCGGGCTCTTTTTCATGCGGCAGTACATGCTCAGCATCCCTCAAGAGCTGCTCGACGCCGCCCGGGTCGACGGCTGCTCCGAATACTCGGTGTTCTTTCGCGTCGTGGTCCCCCTGGTCAAACCGGCGTTGGCGACATTGGCCATCCTCTTCTCGCTCGAAGCCTGGAACGACCTCCTCTGGCCCCTGATCGTGATGCGCAGCCCGGAGAACTTCCCCCTGACGCTGGGCATCGGCTCACTGCTCGGAGGGGCCGCGTTTCGCCCGCAATGGCATCTGATCATGACTGCCTCTCTCCTCGCCACCCTGCCCATCGACACGGTCTGCGAGCTAATCGCCCAGTCCGAGGACCAGTTGGGCGGACGCGCGACCAGCCCGGATTCGCTGCTCGACCGGCTGAGCGAGGTCCGCACCAACGGCCATGCGTTCGGCGGGCTGAGCGAGGCGGCGGAGAAATGCTCTATCGCCGTGGCTCTGCCCCGCGCGCAGTTCCGCATCCAGCTGGCGCTA
>CAYZKF010000017.1:0-15554 GCA_964479135.1 uncultured Acidimicrobiaceae bacterium | reverse complement strand
CACCCAAACCCGAACCGCCCCAACCCCAAAAACCAGCGCCGACATCGGAGCCACTAACAGCAGCAAGACTGCTCGAAACACTCCAAACCCTCCCCCGACTCAGAGGCCCCTAACCCCCCGCCGGGTTCAGCACCGCCACCGCACCATCGATCAGGGCAGTGGCTCCCCGGGACGGACTTGATCGGCCGATCCGATGCCAGGGAAGTAGCGCTCGATGACTTCCCCGGTGTCATCGACGACCTCGATCTCGATGAAGCGCGCCCGAACCTCTTCAACCGCACCGAAGGCGTAGAACTCGCGGCCCGGTATCGGAGTGAGCTCCAAACGCCGCCGGGTCTCGCCGTTGTAGACCGCGGTGACACTTGCCGCTGAGGTGGGTACCCATCCGGCGAGGGCTACCGGTCCATCGCTCTGAGTCGCCACAACAGACAAGCGATCGCTGCCACCGCAAACGGAATTGACCAGTGCAGTCAGCCCAAACGAGGCTCCCGTCTCTGCGCAAAGCTCCCCTTCCACGTCGAGGCCGACCGAGTAGTGAGAATCTCCCTGGCTGCCCGCGATCACACTGTCCTTGACCACGAGCAATCCGGTGGCCGGAGAGTCCTCTGATTGGATAACAAGGACCACCACTCCGAGAGTCATCACTACTGCGGCAGCGGTCAGGGCTGCGATAGGACCACGCCACAGGCGCCTGGGCTGCCGATACCACGAAGTCGGATGGGCGACGATCTCCCCGACTTCCACCGATGTGCTGATGGCGTCGAGATAGTCGCGAAGCTGGATCATTGGATCAGTCATCTTCAACCTCCAGGGCAGTCCGGAGCTTGGTCAGCCCTCTCTCGGCGTGTCTGCGGACCGTGGCGCGGGAAATTCCCATTGCTTCGGCCGTTTCACGTTCGGTCATGCCCTGTATATGGATCAAGACCAGGACAGCCCGCTGGTTCTCAGAGAGCTCCTCGAGCATCCGAGGAAGGTCCGGTTCCACATGGGGAAGTTCATCCGTGTTCACCACGGGGAACAAGACCCGCTTGCGTCGATATGGACGGGATCGAGACTGGCCCACGCGGTACAGATAGCCCAATGGGTTGTTCATGCCCGATATCCGCTCCCAGTTCTCCCAGGCATAGACCAGAGCATCCCTGGCCGCCTCATGGCCGACCTCGGGGCCATACGCCGCGACCAGCGCCCGAGATAGCTTCGGTTCCACATCACCGACGAAGACCGAGAACTCCCGGGCGATGTCAGCCATGCTCAACACCCGTCACTCCATTCACACTCAGATAAACCATTGAGCAGCGACTCTGGGCAACAAGAGCACGTGAGCGGTGGCGCCCGAGCCCTGTGGGCTGCTTGCGGTCAGGTCAGAGGCTCGACCGGGTCTCCGGGGGTGATCGACCCGCCGGCGAGCACCCTTGCGTAGATCCGCGACTCGCCGGGGTGACGACGATGCGACATCCGGCCGAAGTCGCCGTCGACGAACCAGCCGGCATTCTTCGAACATGGGGTGGCGTAACCGGTGACCTCGAACTCCACCGACTCGCCGATGCGATAACGCGAGCCGGGCACGACATCGTTCCAGTCGAGTCCAGAGATGGTCAGGTTCTCCCCGGCACTGCCCGGGGCGATGGGGTGACCCTCCTCCTGGAAACGCTCGATCACCTCCAGGGAGAAGAGACACAACGCCTGCTCGGGGTGGCCGTGATGGACCCGGTCGGCCTGCTCGTCGCCGACAACACCGGACTCGTCGACGATCGCGCTGCCCACCGGGAGTTTGGGAACACCGCCCTTGCTGAGATTTATCTGATGGACTCGGGCCACCACACCTACGCTACCGGGGTTTGACAATAGTGTGTGATACACAGTATAAGTGTGTCGCACATGGTGGACTCTGAGCTTCTGTCATCGATGCGCCAGGAGATGCGGCGTGGCTCCGTGGTGTTGTTGTGCCTGGTCGCCCTGCGTCAGCCGGACTACGGGTATGCCCTGCTCAAGTCTCTGGAGTCGGCCGGCCTGACCACCGATGCCAACACCCTCTACCCGCTGTTGCGACGTCTGGAGCGTCAGGGTCTGCTCACCAGCGAGTGGGTGACCGACGACCCCAGGCCCCGCAAGTACTACCGGACCAGTGCCGCTGGTGACGAGATCGCCGCATTGCTGCTTGACGACTGGGCGGCGATGAGCCGGTCCCTCGAACACTTCGACAAAGGAGAATCCTGATGAACCTGAGAGAACGTTATGTGGCCGCGGTGCTGCGGTCGATCCCCGAGGACAAGCGGGCTGACGTAAACGCCGAACTTCGTGGTGCCATCGACGATGCCGTTGAAGCAAGGGTCGACCAGGGAGAAGATCCCGAGCTCGTCGAAGTGGCGGTGCTCACCGAGCTCGGCGATCCCGATCGTCTTGCCGGCGAATACGCCGACCGTCCGCTCTGGCTCATCGGTCCCACCTTCTATCTCCCCTGGCTTCGGGTGACCAAGACCCTGCTCAAAGTCATCCCCCCGGTCGCCGGTGTTGCGGTGGCGGTCACCAACTATCTGAGCAACGGCGGGCTCCTGGGGGCGTTCTTCGACGGGATGGGTTCGGCGATCTTTGCCGCGATGAATGTTCTGTTCTGGACCACCCTCGGCTTCGTCCTCGCCGAGAGGTCAGGCGAGTTGACCAAGACCGACATCCAGCCCTTCACCCGGAAATGGACTCCGGAGCGGCTTCCCACCGTCCCCGACCGCCAGATCGGCTATGGGGAGACCGTCGGGTCCCTGGTTGTCCTGGTCCTCGTCATCCTGGTCATCTTCGCCCAACGGAGCCTCAGGCCCGCCCCCTTCTTCGACCCCGACGCCTGGAGTCTGGCGATCCCGGTGATCCTCGGCTTGTTGTTCGTTTCGGCCGGTTTCGAGTTGGTCAAGTGGCGGGTGGGTAGGTGGACGATCGGTTTGGCGAGCTCCAACGCCGCCATCAATATCGCCTTTGCCGGTTGGTGGTTGTGGTTCCTATACGACGGCAGCCTGCTCAATCAGGCGTTCTTCGACGCCATTGGCTACCCAACGTGGTCCGACTGGGCCGCCAGAGCCTCCATCGGGGTGGTTGTGGTCAACATCTGGAATTCGATAGAAGGGTTCGTCAAGGCAGCACGGGGATCCCGCGATCGACGTGCCCTCTATCAGCCGGTCACCACGGGGGGCCGAGCAGATCGATGATCCCGGTCACCGGCGCCTCGGACTGGATGTCCCGGGTCATCACATTGTTGAAGGTGAACTCCATGGTGGTGTCGCCTTGTTTGGTGAGAAGGGTTCCGTTGAACTGCTTCCACCCCATGTTCCCGTAATAGCCGAGCAGGTCGTCCTGGCAGACGAGGAGACCGAAGTCGACATCGGATTGGTCGAGGAGCCACTGGGTGGCGTGTTCCATGCCCAGGGCGGCGTACCCCATGCCGCGGGCGTCAGGGTGGGTCTTGACCCCCCCGATCCCACCTATGACAACCGGAGTCCCGTCGTGAAGCCCCTCGCGGATCAGCACCCCGACATACGAGACCAACCAACCCGAAGCGTCGACCACCCGGACTCCCATCTCCGGGCGTGCCCACTCCATGCTCCGCCCGGGCCACTCGCCGGCCTGCTCCGGCGGGTATACGGCTTCGGAGAGTTGCCGGAGCTGGCTGGTCTGTTCGTCGGTCCAGCGAGACACCGGACCGATCGATGCGATTGCCTCTTCGGGCCCGCTCATCTCTCTGACATCTCGGCCAGGTCCGCTTCCAGAGTCTCCCTCTCGTGAGGATCTTCGATGGCGCCGAGCATGACCCGTGCCAATTCGATGTGCTCGGCGAAGGTCTCCAGGTCGTCGACCTCGGCGGCCGCCCGGGCCATCGCCTCGTGGGCGAACCCGGTGACGAATGGATCGAGACCATGCTCCACACAGATGTCGAGCGACCGTTGGCCGAAACGGAAGGCGAGATCGGCATATCCGAGGACCGCGGCGACCCGGGAGACTTGCCAGTCTGCGATCGCCCTGTTCCTCGGCTCGCCCGCCTGATACCAGTGGTATCGCTGGGCGAAGGCGGAGGACATCATCTCCTCCTCTTGATCACGGTCCAACCCGTTCTGGTCGAGAAGAGACCAGGTGTGGTTGAAGGCCAGCGGCGCCATGGTCCGATGCCAGGTTTCCAGGTCTTCCCGGCTCGGCTGTGCGGCCGGTTCGGTCACGTCGACACCTCCATCGTCTCCCTAGTCCGATCGCGTCATCGGTAGTCCGCGGCTGCCCTTCTAAGGTTCGGCCACCTTGAACCTAGCCGACACCTTAGAGACCGATGCCTGACCATATCGACGTCGTCGTCGGTGGAGAGGTGGTCCGGATCAGTAGCCCGGATCGAGTGGTCTTTCCCGACAGGGGTTGGACCAAGCTCGACGTAGCCAACCACTTCGTCCTGGTTGCTCCTGGTGCGGCCCGGGGGGTCGCCGGTCGCCCCACCATGCTCAAGCGGTACCTGCAGGACGTGACCGTCGACCCGATCTATCACAAACGGGCCGCGGCCAATACGCCGTTCGACACTGTGCAGATCAGGTTCCCGTCGCAGCGGCCGGGACGTATGAATGTTCCCCGCACCGAGGCCGATGTGGTTCGACTCGCCCAGTTGGGTTGTCTCGACTTCCACCCCTGGCCGGTTCGGGCCGAAGACCCCGACCACCCCGACGAGCTTCGCTTCGACTTCGATCCCACACCCGGGGTGGGATTCGACGAGGTGAGACGGGCGGCGAACGGGGCGCGGGAGTTGCTCGACGAGGTGGGCCTGATCGGCTGGCCCAAGACATCGGGAAGCCGTGGAGTACACGTGTATGTCCGGATCGAGCCGCTGTGGGACTTCTTCCAGACCAGACGGGCGGTGCTGGCATTCGCCAGAGAGTTGGAACAGAGGATGCCCGGGCTGGTCACCACCAGTTGGTGGAAGGAGGAGCGCCACGGGGTGTTTGTCGACTACAACCAGAATGCCAGAGACAAGACGGTGTCGTCGGCCTACGGCGTCCGACCCACGGGTTACGTCTCCGCTCCGCTCTCCTGGGAGGAGCTCGACGATGTCGAGATCGAGGACTTCCCCCTCGACACCTTCGCCCGACGGTGGGCGAAGGTGGGTGATCTCACTGACGGAATCGACGAGGCTGCGGGAAGGATCGACACCCTGATGGAGTGGGTCGCTCGGGACGAGGCGAACGGGATCGGTGACGCCCCCTGGCCACCCCACTACCCGAAGATGCCCGGTGAACCGCCCCGTGTCCAGCCCTCGAAGCAGCGTCGTCCCGACGAGGATTATTGATGCGCGGGGAGCGGGTGGGTCGGGGCCTGGGGTGGGCCGGTGCTCTCACCCTGATTGCGGTGATCCTCGTCTTTTTCGTCATTCGTGTCATCGAGGATTCGGCGAGCCTTTCCAGTGGGGTATTGCCGCCGGAGAGCGACTTTGGCCGTCGCTACGCCGAAAACCCGGTTCTGGCTTACCTCCACATTCTCCCCGGGGTGGCTTACCTGCTCGGAGCGCCCTTCCAGCTCTCGCCGAGAGTCCGACGGCGAAACATCGCCTTTCACCGTCGGTTGGGCCGGGTCGTGATCACCGCCGGCATTGTCACCGGAATCTTCGCCATAGCCGTCGGGCTGGTGATGCCGTTCGGCAAGCTGGCCGAAGCCACGGCCAGTGTGGTTTTCGGCCTCTACTTCCTCGGTGCTCTGGTTCTGGCCTTCCGGGCGATCAGACGCGGTGAAGTGTCCGTTCATCGTCGCTGGATGATCCGTGCCTTTGCTATCGGGACCGGGGTCGGTCTGATCAGGATCATCATCGGGACGTTCGAAGGGTTCGGCATCCTCACCTTCGAGGAGTCATTTGGCCTGGCGTTCTGGCTGGCTTTCGTGATCATGGCCCTCGGCGCCGAGGCTTGGCTGCGTTGGCGCCCGGCACCCTATACCTGAGGTTTCCGGCTCAAACCGCGTCGCGGCGGCGCAGCGCCCAGGTGAGCACCGCCCAACCGACGACAGTCACCCCGGCCAGTTTGGCCACCCCCCCCCAGACGCCAGGAGCCACCGGCCCGAGGATCATGTCGGCAGTCTCCGCCGGGAACTCGGGGGCGAGGTCGGCGTAGATCGACACCGCAATTCGCCAGATCGAGATCTGAGCCAACCCGTCGACCGCCGAGGCGACGATCGACTCGAGCACGACGACATAGCCCAGCCCGACCAGCAGTGCCCGGGGAACCAGGTACCCCAAGGGGACGAACACCGCGGCGTATCCAACTGCGGCGGCGGCGAAAAGGCTGAGCCCGGCGACCACTTCGCCGAGGCCGCGGCCCACCGCCAACGCAGCCGCCAGAGTGGCCAGCCACCCACCGGCCGCGATCGATAGGGCGGCCAGGGCACCACCGCTGATCGAGAGGAGCGAGAAGGTAGGCCGTGGGATCGGCTTCATGTAGATGTAGGGAAGGGTTCCGGCGTCGCGTTCGTCGCGGAGGGTGGCCACGGTGAGGATGAGCACGGCGATGGCAAACGAGTATCCGGTGGAGGTGATGATCTCCGGGTAGGCAGCACCCCTCCGGTCCGAGGGGGCATCGAGCGAGACCAGCCAGAAGACCAGGGCAGGCACCGAAGAAAGAGCGATGAGGCTGATCACTCGCCCGCGTCGCATCAGCCCCCGGTAAAAGTGCCGGATCAGGGTCATCGGTTCTCCACCAGGTAGCGGAACACCGACTCCAGCGACTCGTCGGATGGGCTGAGGCTGGTCACCGAGATCCCACTGTCCACCGCAATCCGGGGCAAAGCCAATGCCACCTGCCTGGCGTCGGACGCCTCAATGCGCAGGCTCCCGTCGATGACATGCACCCCGACCACCCCTTCGGTCATCATCAGGGCGCTGGCGAGGAGTCTCGGGTCGCTGCATTCGACGAAGACCTGTCGAGGCTTGTCGGTCATTGCCCCCCGGATGGTGGCCACGTCTCCCACCGCGGCAAGACGCCCGTCGACCATGGCAACCACCCGGTCGGCCATCCGTTCCACTTCGGCGAGGACATGAGAGGAGACAAGGAGAGTCCTACCAGCCCGCCCCAGCTCCTTGAAAAGCCGAATCAACTCAGCCCGCTGGACCGGGTCGGCTCCGTTGAGCGGCTCGTCGAGGAGGAGGATCTCGGGATCGGTGACCAGGGCCGAAGCCACCTTGGCCCGTTGTCTCATCCCTTTGGAGAACTTGCCCAACTCCCGCCCCGCCGCCGACGTCAGTTCGACCGTTTCCAGCGCCCACTCCGCCTTGCCTCGAGGGTCTTCGACCCCGGCGAGGCGGGCGGAGTCCTCGACGAAGCGGAGGGCGGTCTCCCTCTCGTAGAGGGCCTCGTCTTCGGGGACCATCGACATCTTCCGGTATATCCCGACGTCCACTCTTGGGTCTGCGCCGAGGACCCGGACCTCACCTTGAGATGGTCTTTGCAGACCGGCGATCAGACGCATCAGAGTGGTTTTGCCGGCGCCGTTGGGCCCGAGGAGGCCGGTGACTCCGGGTCCGAAACCGACGGTGACCTCGCTGACCGCGACCTTGAGCCCGAACCACTTGGAGACCTCGGTGACGACGATGGTGTCGGTCACGCCAGTTTCCGATACCGGTAGCGGACGAAGGCGCCTGCTGCCACCACCGCCCCCGCGATGACCATTACCGAGGCCCAGACGTTGAATCCGGCGAGCTCCGCCGGAAAGGTGACGGTGTCGTTGAACAGGTTGTCCCGGATGATCCTCGGGTGCTGGTCGAGGGCGAGCAGGGAGATCCACCTCGATCCGGGGAAAGAAGCCTGTGAGACCCGGCCGGCAACACCGCCTCCCGCGGTGAGGATCCCCAGGAAGGCGGCGGCGGCGATACCGGGGCGGGAGATCACCGAGGAGAGGGCGAAAATCAGCGCTCCGTGGAGGGCGGCGAAGCCCAGAGTCGTCGCCGGGACCTTCCACAGGACATCGAGGTTGTCACGGAAGTAGGTGAGAAAGCCGTCGCTGGATATCAGTGAGAGACCGATGTGGAGGATCACCTGAGGTACCAGATAGATCGCTCCGACAACCGTGACGAAGGCACCGACCTTTGCGGTTAGGTAACCGTCGACGGTCAAGGGTCGAGAGAAGTAGATGGAGAGCACGCCCTTGGTGCGGTCGGGGATGAGGAGGGCGGGCCCGGCAAAAGCGATGAAGAGGAGAGAGATCCAGGAGTAGAAGTCGAACAGCTCGCCATAACTGGGCACGCCCTGACCGATGCTCTCGGCGAGGTCTCCGATCGCCCAGTGGATCCCGATGAAGATGGTTGCGGCGATCAAGGCGATGCTGATCAGCGACCACGGGAACACCTTGTAGCGGCCCTTGCGCCCCAGCCCGAACACCCGGCGCAGACCCTCCTTGTACACCGCCCTTCTCGCCCCGGAGGGCCCCCTCCGCGGCCCCTCATAAGTGCGGTACCCGCGATCGAAGATGACCTGGTCGGTCACTCTTTCACCCCCGGGTGGAGGAACAGGTCTTCGAGGGAGGACGAGCCCCTGGTCATCCTGACCAACCCGGAACCGGTCCGCGAGGCCGTCTCCAGCACCATCCGTTCTAGATCCGGACCTGGCCCGACCACGATGCGGAGACCGTCGACGGTTGCCTCCAGACCATGAGACTGAAGCTCGGCGGCCACTACCTCCGGTCGCTCCAGGACCTCGATGAGGACGGTGGCGGTCTTCTCCATCCCTTGTAGGGGGCCGGAGCGGACCAGGGCGCCGCCGTCGAGCATCACCACCCAGTCGCAGGTCTGTTCGATATCGGTGAGGACATGGGAGCTGACGATGACATCTATGTCGAATTGGCCGAGACGCCGGATCAGGTCGAGCATCTGGACCCGGCCCTCGGGGTCCAGTCCCGAGGCCGGCTCGTCGAGGAGAACCAGGTCGGGGTCGTGGACGATGGCTTGGGCCAGCTTGACCCGTTGTTGCATCCCGGTTGAGAAGTCGCCCAGGTAGCGGAAACGCTCTTCGGCCAAACCCACCAGGAACAGGGTCTCCGACGATCGTCGCTTCGCCTCGCGTGGGGGCAACCCGGCGAGCTGAGCGGTATAGGAGACGAAATCGGCTGCGGTCTGGTCTTTGGGGAGGCTGTCGACCTCGGGCATGTACCCGATGCGAGCACGCACCTCGAGAGGGTCGACCTCGGGATCGTGGCCGAGCACGGTTACCCGCCCGTGAGTCGGGTGGATCAACCCGAGGAGGAGACGTAGCAGGGTGGTTTTCCCCGCACCGTTGGCCCCGACCAGACCGGTGATTCCTGGGGGGATGACCAGGTCGAGGTCGCGGAGGGCAACCACCTCTCCATAATCGTGGGTCAGCTCGGTGACTTCGACGACGCTTCCCTGACCCATCGACTTCAAGTGTGGCATGGTTCCCAGGACATCCCGGCTCAGGCGGGCCGGTCCACTACCTCGGCGAACCCGGGACCGTCGGGACGTTCCAGTTGATCCATGGTGCAATCCTCGGCCATCTTGTCGGGCCGCCACCGGTGGAACCGGGAGGCGTGCCGGAATCGGTCGCCTTCGAGTTGGTCGTAGCTGACCTCGACCACCACGCCCGGTTGGACCGGAGTCCACGACTGGTCCTTGTCCCCGGTCCACCGGCTCTGGGCTCCCGGTACCCGGGCGGTCTCTCCGAAGCTGGCGTCCACCGCCAACTCCTGGAACCGTCGGAAGATCTCGGTGCGATCGACATCGGCGAACCCGGAGCAGTGCCCGATGAAGTGGAGCTCACCCTCTGGGTTGTAGAGGCCGAGAAGCAGCGAGCCGATCTTGCCTCCGTCTTTGTGCTCGCGGAACCCGCCGACGACCACGTCGATGGTACGACGGTGTTTGATCTTGGTCATCGCCCGCTTCCCACTTTGATAGGGGGCATCGGAGATCTTGGCGATGATCCCGTCGCACCCGGCCGACTCGAACTCGTCGAACCATCTCTTGGCGACGTCCTCATCGGAGGTCTGGGGGGTGAGGTGCCAGGGTGCACCCAGGGCCGTGGCAACTTCGACGAGACGCTCCCGTCGATCCGAGAAAGGTGCAGGGCGGAGATCTTCGCCCTGGTGGGCGAGGAGGTCGAAGGCGACCAGTTCGGCGGGCGTGGCCTCCGCCAGCATATTGACCCGCGACTCGGCGGGGTGGATCCTCTGTTGGAGACTGTCGAAGTCGGTGGCGCCGTCGACCACCACCACGATCTCACCGTCGACCACCGTCCCCGGAGGGAGCTGCTCCAGAGCCGATCGCAACTCGGGGAAGTACCTGAGGAGGGGTCGCTCGTTGCGCGAGTCGAGGCGGATCTCCGGCTGTGACCAGGACAAAGACCGGAATCCGTCCCACTTGGGCTCGTAGACGAAATCGCCCTTGGGCCAACCCTCGTACACCCGGGCCTCCATGGTGGGAATCGGGGGAGGGAAGGGGTGGCTCACGGCTGGCGAGTCTACGACCGATACCCTGTTGCCCGGAATGCAAGCCCGCATCAAGTCCGCAGGCGTCACATCCTTCGCGGTTTTGAAGGACGCCGCTCGGTCCTTCGCCGCCGATCGGGGGAACCGGATGGCCGCGGCGCTCGCCTATCGAGCCATCTTCGCCGTGGCCCCGCTGCTCCTCCTCGCCGTCGGTGTGTTCGGCCTGGTGGTCGGGGACTCCGACGAGGCGCGATCCCGGATTCTCGAGAACATCGAGCGGCTGGTCGGTGGCCAGGTGGCCGAGGCGGTTGAGGTTCTGGTGGCATCGGCGGTCCAGACCAGTGACTTCGCCGCCATTGTCGGCCTCCTCCTGTTTGCATGGACCGCATCCACCCTGTTCATGGAGATGCAGAACAGCTTCAACGACGTGTTCGGGGTTCCCCGGGAGGAGACCTCCGGTGTGGTTCGCTTCATCAGGCGGCGGGCGATCGGGATGGCCTGGTCGCTGAGTCTCGGGCTCCTTCTCCTGGCGGTGTGGCTGGTCAATGTCGCCTCCGGCTGGATCGTCTCGTTGCTTCCCGATGCACTGAACGGCCTCGACCAGGTATTCAGCTGGGGAGCACGACTGGTGGCGCTGCTCATATTCACGATTCTCTTCTATTTGATGTTCAGGACGATGACCCGGGCACGGGTTCGCCGGCGGGCGGTCATCGTGGGCAGCGTTTTCACCTCGGTGGCTTTCCTGCTCACCGCGGTCGCCGCCGGGGCCTACTTCAGCTGGGGTCCCCAGACGTCGGCCTCCCGGATCGCCGCCTCGTTCTTCGTCTTGCTGCTGCTTTCTTATCTCCTGTCGAATGTGCTGCTCCTCGGTGCTCAGGTGACCCGGGCGTATGACGATCACCTGCGAAGTCAATAGGCTCGGATCGAAATGTCAGTCGATATCGCAGGCTTTGTCGCCGATCTCAAAGAGCACGCCACCGAGCACGGGTTCCACGTCCACGACGAGCGCCATTTCGTCGAGACCTACTCCCTTCGCCAGTCCTGGGAGGTCGACGTTCATCCCGAGTCGGGGTGTGGTGGGCCGATCGACCTCCATCTCGCCTTGGACGGGGACCCCAAGGTGATCCTCTCGCTCCGCGACCGTCTCGATGAGATGACCGACGACTTCGAAGAGCCCGAGGATGACTACTTCCTCGACCTCTATTTCAACTGGGCGGTTCCCCCGCTGCACCGGCCGCCCGACCTCCTTGTCCTGGCCACCGACCTCGCCGGGATCGGGGGGACGATCCTCCCGGTCGAGGTTTCGGCCATCGACTCCTATGCCGCAGTGACCGATGCTCCGGAGCGCCGTCTGATGATCCAGGGCAAGACCAGGGTGAGCCTGGTCGACATGGTGATCGGAAGGGAGCAGCTGTGCGAGGTCCTCGACAGCTCCCGGGAGGTCTCGGTGTATCTGCTCGACCGGGTCGGCGGGTGGATGGAATTGCCGTCCTGAGGCGTTACACCACCAGCTTGAACAACGCCCACAGACCGAGTGCCCCGGTGGTGCCGGCGAGGGTGTAGAAGAGAGCACGGGTGATCGGCTTGGGCGCGGACTGCTCCAGCACCGGCTCGTCATCGTCGGGCACCGCCTCGGCCGTCCGTGCCGGCTCCGCCACCAGAGGGTGGCCGATTCCGACCGCGAACAGATCGGGTCGGTTGGGTTTGAAGAGCAGGCTCTCGTCGTCGGCCGTGATGGTGTAGACGCCGTCCCCGCGATGGTCGATCTTGAACTGACCGGTCGACCATTCGCCGATCTCGGTACCGTTGGCCGACATCCGGATCCCATCGTCTTCGAGACCGATGATCACCGGGACCTGGTCTTCGTTGACGGTTACCAGGCCGTCGAATATGGGCAAGCGCGAACCCCCGATTTGGTAGCGACGGACAAATTAGGCGATTCAGCGCCGATGTGAAGACCCGAGTTGACCAGCCGCCACGTCGAAATCGCGGGAGGTGTCGTCGAAATGGGGGATTTTCGGCGCACAACTACGATGCTCCGATGACTTCCCGAGCCGGGGACGGAACCGGATTGATCGTCGTCGGCGACGACGGCTCCGAGATGTCCGAGCGAGTTTGGCAATGGCTTGCCGCGCAGGTTTGGCCAGGCTGGACGGTCGAGGTCATGAGCGCCGACGAGTCCGAAATCGTCTGGGGAGAGCCTCCGCGGACCACCGAGTGGTCACCACCCTGGATTCGAACCATGCGGGTCGACGGCGCCGAACAGGTTAGATACCTCAGGTTCGCCGGAGATCCTCGCCTGATGCTTTCCGAGCGCTCGGACGCCGACCTGATAGTGGTCGGGCGGAGTAGCCGCGCCGGCCAGACCCGGCTCACCGTCGGCGGAACCAGTGAGTGGTTGCTGCATCATCCGCCGGCACCACTGGTCATCATCGGGACCTTCGATCCCGTCGAGTCGGTGACGGTTTGCGCCGATGGCTCCGACCATTCTCGGTCGGCGATCGATGCCTTTGCCTCATGGCCCCTGGCCGCCGGGGCGGGGGTCACCGTCCTCGCCGTCGACGATGGAAGGTCCGATGCCGAGGCCAGCGCCGAGGCAGGTGTCGCCGCGCTTGCCGGGAGGGTGGCCTCGGTGGCTTCGGTGATGGTCAAAGACATTCCCACACCGGCGATCCTCCGGCATATCGACAGCACTCGCCCCGATCTCGTGGTGTTGGGGACCAAAGGGCTCACCGGATGGAAGCGTCTCAGACTTGGTTCGACGGCTGGAGCGGTGGTCAGAGGGGCGTTGTGCAACGCCCTGGTCGTCTCGTCAGGGGAAGCGTGAGCTCTTCCGTCGTCCTCGGCGTCGCCGAGGAAACGGGTCAGACATTCGCCAGCTTCGATGTCCCGACCTGGGTCTGGGTGGCTTTCGCCGGCTTCGTCACCTTGTTGCTCCTCATCGATGTCCTCCTGGTGCACCGCAAAGCCCATGTCATCAGTGTTCGTGAGGCAGCGATCGAGTCCTCGGTGTGGATCGCCATCGGGCTCTCATTCACCTTCGTCGTGCTCGCCTGGCAAGGAGGTGGCGCCGCCGGCGAATATCTGGCGGGGTATCTGATCGAGAAGAGTCTCTCGGTGGATAACGTGTTCGTCTGGGCGGTGATCCTCAGCTACTTCGCGGTGCCCCCCCAGTTCCAGTTCCGTGTCCTCTTCTGGGGCATTTTCGGCGCCCTGGTCCTGAGGGCGCTGTTCATCTTCGCCGGTGTCGCCCTGATCGACCGGTTCGACTGGATCCTCTACGTCTTCGGGGCCTTTCTGCTCTACACCGCGGTCAGGGTCGCTCGCCACCGCGACGTCCAAGTCCATCCTGAGCAGAACCCGGTGTTGCGATTGGTCCGTCGGATCATCCCCTCGACCACCGAATACGACGGACAGAAGCTGTTCACCCGCCGCGGGGGTCGTCTTCTCGCCACTCCTCTGTTCGCCGTCCTCATCCTCATCGAGACCACCGATGTCGTCTTCGCCGTCGACTCGATACCGGCGATCCTGGCGATCAGCCGGGAGCCCTTCATCGTGTTCTCCTCCAATGCCTTCGCCATCCTCGGGCTCCGGGCCCTCTATTTCCTCCTCGCCGGGATGGCGGGCCGGTTCCGGTATCTCAATCTGGGCCTGGGAGTGATCCTGGCCTTCGTCGGGGTGAAGATGATCATCGCCGAGTGGTATCACCTCCCCGTCCTGTTGAGTCTCGGGGTCATCACCGTGGTGATGACGGTGACCATCGTCGCCTCACTCAGGGCGGAGAGGAGGGATGCTGACCTCGACGAGTCGGTGGGCCCGACTGGCGCCCCGTCTAGTTGAACACCCGGCGACAACTCCAGGCCCGCCAGTAGTCCTGCCCTAACTCCTGGTACCGGTTGGCCAGCCATGCCGCCGAGGCGATATTGGCCTCAGGGTCGAAGACACTTGCCTCGGGGTAACCCGCCTTGGGTGCGGTCGACGCCCAGGTCGATGGCAGGAACTGGAAGAGACCCGACGCACCCGAATAAGGGTTGTAGGCGTTGGGATCTCCGTTGCTCTCGCAGTTGATGATGGCCAGCGCCTCATCGACCCGGTGTGTGGGGAAGAACTGGGAGACCAGTGATCGCCATCTCTCCACCAGAGGGGGATGGTTCCATGGTCCGCCACCTCCACCGCCACTGTTGGTCGTCGTCGGAGTAGGCGGTGTCGTGGTTGCCGGAGTCGTGGCCCCCGGGACCGTGGTGGTGGTCGTTGGGTTCCGTGCCACCTGACGGTCGTTCTCCGCCGCCCGCGCCCGCGCCAACTCGACGGCGCTCAGGGCCGCCCGGTAATCGGCGTCGGCTTGTCGAGAACTGCGCACCAGCGCGGCGACAGCGGCATCGGCCTCCTCGTACAGGGAGACGAGACGATCCACCTCGAGGTTGACCTGTTCCTGGAGGCTGGTGTACTCCTCGAGCTGGGAAAGATAGACCTGTTGCAGCTCTTCGAGGCTCCTTCTCTTGACGAACAGGTCGTCGGCTTTGGCCCGGCCGCTGCTCACCACATCTTCGACCACCGAGGAGACGACCATGGCGTGCTCCACCGATCTGGTTCCGACCAGGGAGAGTGATGGCGAGGCGAGAACCGTCATGTAGGCGTCGATCGCCTGGTGCTCGATCTGGGTCTGGATCCCCACCAACTCGACATCGGCCCGTTCCACTCGGTCGGCGAGACGGTCGAGACCGGCTCCGACGACCGAGAGGGCGGCGGCAAGGTCGTTGGCCCTGGCGATGCTGTCGGCCAGTTGGGCCTCGATCTCGGCGCGGTTGGCCACCGCCTCGTCGACCAGACCGGTGGCCACCTCGGCGCGGCGGGCGGCGCCGTCCAGCTGGTCCTTCGCCTCATCGAGGTCCTGGGCCATCGCCGCATGCCCGGAAGCGGCGGCGACTGCCGCCGCGACCAGCAAGGAGGCGAGCATGAGGGGTATGCGAAACCGCATCGACCGTGGAAAGGCTAACCAAAGGGCACCGACTATGCCTCTGGCGGGAATAGCCTCGGGTCTCATGACCAGGTCGAACATCTCCTCCGGTTCGCAGTACGAGCCGAGATACAATCGGAAGAGCGTCGTGTAGGGAAAGAGTGTA
>CAYZKF010000016.1:0-16106 GCA_964479135.1 uncultured Acidimicrobiaceae bacterium | reverse complement strand
CCTGGAGAGGGGTGGCCACGTCCTCCTCGGAGTGGGCCGCGCTGACGAACCACGGCTCCAGGGCATCGGGGCAGGGCATGACGCCCTTCTCGATCATCTTGAAACAGGTGTCGTCGTAGAGAGTGGAGTCGTGCCCTGCAGTGCCGCGGAAGTCTCTCGGCTCGCCTTTGCCCAGGTACACCGAGAACATCGATGGGTGGCCGGTGACCGTCCCCTCGACCCCGCTTTCCTCGAGGATCCCGGTCAGCCCTTCCATCAGGGCTGTCCCGGTCTTCTCGACACGGGCCAACGGCTCACCAGTCTTCAACTCCTCGACGGTGGCTTTGGCCGCGGCGGCGGCCACGCTGTTGCCCGAGTAGGTCCCGGCCTGGGCAATCCCACCCGTCGCCCAACCTTCGACCACCTCCCCTCTGGCAGCGACGGCCGCCACCGGGAAGCCGTTGCCCATAGCTTTGGCATAGGTACCGATGTCGGGGGCGACGCCGAACAACTCGTTGGCCCCTCCGACGGCCACCCGGAACCCGGTCTTCACCTCGTCGAAGATCAGCACCGATGAGTGTTCGTCGCAAAGCCGACGCAGCCCCTCGAGAAACCCGGGCACCGGCATCAGACCGAAGGCGTTTCCCAGGGTGGGCTCGACGATGACCGCGGCGATCCGGGTCCCTTCGTCCCGGAATACACGCTCGGTGGCCTCCAAGTCATTGAAGGGGACGGTGCGGACATAGGAGCGGATCGACTCGGGGATCCCCGAACTCGACTGGACGGCGATGGGGTGAAACCTCGACCCCATGCCTTCGGGATCGACCCCCGCCGTGGAGAACAACACGTAGTCGTGCATCCCGTGGTACTGGCCTTCGAACTTGAGGATCAGATCCCGCCCGGTGAAGCCACGGGCTAGGCGGACCGAGTGCATCGTGGCCTCGGTCCCGGTGTTGGTGAACCTCATCCCATCCGCCCAGGGAAGGGCGCCGCGGACCACTTCGGCGGCTTCGATCTCCCGTCGCTGGGTCATGGCGAAGCTCACGCCGTCACCGGCGGCCTCCCTAACCGCGGCCACCACCTTGTCGTGCCCGTGCCCAAGAATCACCGGGCCGAAGCCGAGCTGGTAATCGATATAACGCTTTCCGTCCATATCGAAGACGTAGGCACCTTCACCCCGGTCGATGACCATGGTGTCGTCGGGACCCCAATAGCGGAACTGGCTGGAGACCCCGTTGATCAGGGACGCGCACGCACGCTGATACCACTCTGCGGTCTCGACTCCCTGAAGACTCATCCACACACTCCTCTTGTCAGTGGCGGGAGGATACCCGGACTGGTGCTCCGGCTCGTTAGTTCCGTGCCTGTAGCGCCGAGCCATCGGCGCCCCTAGCAAGGACGCCGCTGACTCGCCGAAACTCACGCACCTACTTACGCCGGAGAGCACTAAGTTTGAGCTCATGGCCACAGACTTGAAGCTCTTCATCGCCGGCGAATGGACCGAAGGCACCGGTGACGACCACTACCAGGTCAATTCCCCAGTGACCGGGGAGCACATCTACAACGTCCCCAAGGCGTCGCTACAGGACATCGACCGGGCAGTGGCCGCCGCCCGGGAAGCCACCGAGGAGATGCGTCATTGGACTGCCTTCGAGCGGGCCGACGTATGCCTCCGCATCTACGACCTGTGGCAGGAGAAGGCCGAAGAGGTCGCCCGGATCCTCACCCTGGAACAGGGCAAGCCGTTCCGCGAGGAGGCGATCGGGGACATCGAAGAATCCGCCGACTACTTCCAGATCGCCGCCGAAGACGTCAAACGTCTGGCCGGAGAGGTCATTCCCACGACCGAGCGGAATCGACGCATGTTCACCGTGCACCGACCGGTCGGAGTGTGGGTTGCGATCACTCCCTGGAACTTCCCGGTGATGATCCCCATGGAATACGTCGGGCCCGGTTTGGCCACCGGCAACGCCCTGATCGTCAAGCCCCCCGAGTTCACCTGTTGGGCACTCCTCGAGATGGCCAAGGTATTCGAAGAGGCCGGGGTGCCCAAGGGAGCCATCTCGGTGATCCCCGGCGCCGGCGACATCGGGGAGATGATGGTGACCCACCGCGGCGTCGACGCCATCGGATTCACCGGGTCGTCGGCGACAGGAGCCCGGATCGTCTCCCAGATGGGGCTGAAGCGGTCGATCATGGAGATGTCGGGGAACGGGCCGACCATCGTCACCGCCGACGCCGATATCGAAAAAGCCGCCGAGGCCGCGGTCTACGGGGCCTATTACAACGCCGGCCAGGTCTGCGTCGCCACCGAGCGGCTCATCGTCCTCGACGAGGTACACGACGAGTTCGTCGAGGCGGCGCTAAAGGCCGCCGACGTGGTCCGTCTCGGCGACCCCTTCGACGACGAGACCAACATGGGGCCGCTCAACAACGAGCCGACCGCGGCCAAGATGGACCGGCACATGGCGGACGCCGTCGAGCGTGGAGCGGAGATCCTGATCGGTGGAAAGCGGGCCACCGGATATCCCACCGACCTCTACTACGAGTTCACCATCGTCGATGGGGTCCCCGAGGAGTCGGAGGTGTCCCAGGAGGAGTCGTTCGGTCCGGTGCTCCCCATCCTCACCGCCCGGGACGACGACGATGCGGTGGCCGTGGCCAACCGGACCCGTCTCGGCCTCCAGGCAGCGGTGTTCACCAACGACCTGACCAAGGCGTTCTACTACGCCGACCGAATCCGCTCGGGCACGGTGATCGTCAACGACTCCACCGACACCTGGGAGACCTTCCAGCCGTTCGGGGGCGCCGCCGGCACCGACACCGGGTGGGGAAGACAGCGGATCGCCGAGTTCACCGACCTTCAGACCATCGTCTTCAGCCTCCGCGAGGAGATGTAAGAGCTCACCGCGGGAAGCTCGTACTTCGTATTTCGGATTTTGTACTTCGTACTTCGTACTTCTACGGGGCCGTTCCGACGCCATAAGGTCGTCGCCCCTAGCCGCAGCAGCAAGACCAGGCCGGGTTTTAGTCCATCGATCGGGTTACCCCGGTGAATCCGCCGGCGAAAACGCCGAACATGATCCCGGGGAGTAGCCCGGCGGCGAAGGCGTCGCCGAGGTCGAGATCGGTGATCAGCCACACCACCAGGGTCATCCCGATCACCCCTAGAGGGAGCCCGATCCCCACCCCCTTGGCCACGGCTTTGCCGACTCTGGAGTCGGCCGAGGCGCCCTGATCTTCGCGGTGTGTCATCAGATCGGTCATCCTAGATCCAGTGCCGCCCGGTCCGACCCTCCGCTGCGGTCGGCATTCAGACGCATCCGCCGGGCCGCCAGCACGAAGGGGAGCTGGATCAGGAATATCGCCCCGCTGACCAAGTAGCCGACACCAAGCGACCAAACATCGGCCACCCGTCCCAGCGCCGGCTGGGCAACCACGCCGCCGGCGCTCCCCATCAACGAGGAGAAGGAGAGCACGGTGGCGCGTTGACCTGAGGGGATCAGAGCGTTGATGAAGGCCTGTTGCATGGGAATGGCTATGGCCCCGAGCATGGCGACCAGGGCGAGGAGGAGGATCGCCGCCCAGAACCCGAAGGGCACCTGCAGGAATGAGGCCAGGCCGACACCGATCAGCCCCAGTGAAGCCACCGAGATGTTGAGAGCGAGCACCGAGGTTCGCGTGGAGAAGCGACGACTCATCGCTCCCACCGAGAGCCCACCGGCGATCTGGGCCATGGCGAACACCGCGGCGGCGATCCCGGCGACATAAATCGCCTCCGGATCACCGAGCAGTTCGAGAAGGTAGGGCTGGAAGGCATAGAAGATCCAGATGAAGACCCCGGAGCCGAAGGGCGCAGCCAGCATCAACAGGCGGACCGGGCGGTTGCGCAGCCCGTGGGTCACCGAGGCTTCGAGCACTCCCTTCACTTCGTCCATCACCCTCCCGTTGCGACGTGGATCGAACCCGAGATCTCGCATCCACACCAGTGCGGCGACGATCACCACCACCAGCGTCGCCGAGCGGAAGATGTAGGGGAGTCCCAGGCTGACCTGGGCGAGGAAGCCTCCGGAGATGGTGCCGATCAGCATCGCCACTCCGGCGACACTTTGGCCTCGGCCGAACACCCGCTCCACCCCCTCGGTGAACCCGGTGGCATCCAGCGCATCGACCAGCCAGGCCTCGGTGGCCCCGGTGAAGAAGGTGAAGCCGAGTCCGATCAGGGCCGAGACCAGGATCCACCAGAGCAGCCCCGCCCCCACCTGCCACAGCCCCAGGTAGGCCAGGGTGGAGACCAGGAGGGTGATTGCTCCCAGGACGAAAGAGGTCCTTCGCCCGGCGGTGTCGGCCACGACACCGGTAGGGATCTCAAAGATGACCATTCCCGCGGTGAAGGCGGCATTGGCCACGAAAGCACCGGTCAAGCTGAGACCGGCGTCGAGGAGGAACAGGGTGTTCACCCCCCAGATGAAGGAGGCGGCCAGTGTCTGGAGGAAGGTGAGGACCTGGTAAATGCGGACGATTCGATCAGAGGTCATGGTCTCGGGGCCGAGGGACACCGGTTAGCGTAGGTCGGCGGATGTACACGCCCTACGAACAACGTAAGAACGAGATTCCATTCGCCTCGGCCGAATACATCTCGTTCGCCTCCCGGAGCTCGTTTCTCGGGGTGCCCGCGGTCACTCCCGACGCCCTGGGTGACGGGGACGTTGTCATCGTCGGCGCCCCCTTCGACTGGGGCACCACCTATCGCCCCGGGGCCCGGTTCGGCCCGGCTGCCATCCGGTCGGCCGACTACGGCGCCATGGACGGGTTCCGCCCCCATCTCCTCACCGGGATCGATCCATTCCGGACACTGGGCGTGGTCGACGTCGGGGATGTGCTGGTCAAGCCGGGCGACCTCGACATCTCGATCAAACGGATAGCCGACGTGGTTGCCGGTATCGCCGCGGCCGGCAAGGTCCCCATCATCCTCGGAGGAGACCACACCATCACCTGGCCCGATGCCCTTGGGGTAGCCCGGGTCCACGGGTTTGGCGAGGTCGCACTGATCCACTTCGACGCCCACGCTGACACCGGGTTCGCCCAGGGGGGCGGACTGCTCGGTCATGGCACCCCGATGCGGCGTCTCATCGAATCGGGAGCGGTCCCCGGGCACCGGTTCGTCCAGATCGGCCTTCGCGGCTACTGGCCCGAGCCGGAGGTGGTGGAGTGGATGAATGAGCAGAAGATGCGCTATTTCATGATGGACGAGATCGTCGATCGTGGTCTCGACGCGGTGGTCGACGAGGCTGCCGACTACTCACTAGCCGGTGGGGCCAAAGGGGTGTTCATCTCTGTGGACATCGACGTGGTCGACCCCGGGCTGGCCCCCGGAACCGGCACCCCGGAGCCCGGCGGGCTCACCTCCCGCCAGATCCTCGACACCGTTCGCCGTCTCTCCCGTGACCTGGTGGTGCTGGGAGCCGATGTCGTCGAGCTGGCCCCGGCCTATGACGGGCCCGGCGAGCAGACCGCCTATCTGGCCAACCGCATCGTCCTCGAGGTCCTCAACGGGATGGCCGAGCGGAAGACCGCCGACGCCTAAGTGCTCTCCGGCGGCCCGGGCTGCTGGTAATCGGGGTTGACCCAGACGATGAGGGCCGCCCAGCCGTCGTCGGCTTCGTCCTCGATGTAACCCTCGAGCAGTCCGCGGACCACGAAACCGTTGGATAGTTGGAAGCTGAGGGTGGGGTCGTAGAGCTCGCCGGCCACCACCTTGTCGACATACCGATCCACCGGCATGGTCTGCTTGTGGTCGAAGTAGCCGGGAAGCGACCCGCCGGCAATGATCCCCCGCTTGTTGTGCTCCATGACCAGCGCCTTGCGCCGCTCATAGAGCATCCGGCCGATTCCCCTTCCCCGGTACTCGGGGAGGACGGTCATGTCGGTGCCGTAATACCAATCGCCGCTGGGGTCGTGGTTGCCGCACTGACCCTCACCGGTGATCTCGGTGATGGTGTGTTGAGGATGGTCGAAGTCGAAGTCCAAGAAGATGCCCGCCCCCATCCCGACGGGTCTGCCCTCGAACATGGCCACGAAATAGCCCTCGGGAAAGGTCCGGGCATAAGCGCGGATATCGTCGGCGGACAAGAGGTCGGCGGGGTTGGCCATGGGGAAACAGGCCAGCTCGATTCTCTCCAGCTCGTCGGCCATCCATTCTTCGAGGTTGACGATCTCGACCCCGCTCAAAGCTGGAAGGTCTCCCATGGATGGTCGCCGGGGACACCCCACACCGCTCGCATCCGCCGGGATGCCGGCTCCATGATCACCGCTCCGCAAGTGGCGATGTCCTCAGGCGACGAAGCCCGTCTCGAAATCGCCGGATCGCCGAAGAACGAGTCGAGGTCGTCGGCCATCTCCGAGCCGAGCTTGAGGCGGAGGTCGCTGCTGGCGATCGACTCTTCGAGTCGGGCTCCCTCCTCGCCGACCGTGGTCGGCGAGAGACAGTGGTTGGTGTGGACGTAGGGTGCCCCGGTCACCCGGGTCACTTCTTTGTGACCGGGCATGGCCTCGATGTTGGCCCCTTCGCCGCCAGGCCCCATCACCAGGAAGTTGTGCCCTCCAGCGAGCTCAGCGTCGAGCACCACTTCGATTGCGTCATCGAGCGAGGTCTGCTCGAGCACCTTGCGCACCACAAAAGGCCAGGTGACACCGTGACGTCCCATCGAGGTGAGGTTGTTGATCCCGACCGCGATCCCGGCCTCGTTCATCCCCATCTGCCCGAGACATCCGGCAGTGGTCTGGACGACCAGGTTGGGACCGTCCAGAGGGTCGATCTTCAGGACCAATACGTACTCGCCGGCCGAGGCGTGCATGTCCCAGGTCTGAGCCAGGTACCCGCCTTTCGGGTGGATCACCGCGGTGCAGTCGTCTTCGGTTGGCGCCGAGCCCGCCACCGACCTGAGCACGTCGATCAGATCGGTGAACCCGCCGATGACCACCGCCTCGGCGGCGCTGATCCCGGCGGCGGCGGCCAAGGCAGACATCTCTTCGTAGAGGCCGGGTGCGTACCGCTGATGAGCCTGGAGACTGTCTTCGGCGGTGGTCAGGATGAAGTCCCGATCGGCATCTCGCCCGCTCCAGCGAGTTTGGCCTGCCAGTTGGAGACGATCTGCCAGGTACCTTTGGATCATGGCGGCGCACACCTCGCCATGGGCGGTGCCGATGTCCCTCGGCCCCCCGAAGACTTCCAGCACTCGAAGCTCACCACCGTGCATGTCTCCACGCTACCGGGAACCGGATGGCATCGGTGCGCGTCCAACGCGTAGTCCGATTCGGACGCCCAAAGGAGCAACAATGAGACTGAAGACAGCACTTCTGGCACTGATGATGGCCTTGGCCGCCTGTTCCGGAGCAGGCGACGCGGGCGGAAACTTCGCGAGCGGGACCGCCCGGGACGCCCTAGGCGTAGGGTATGGGTCGGACACCGATCAGGGAGGGGTCGCCGCACCCGGCGTCACCCAGGGCGAGGAGGCCCGTGATGTCGCCTTCGAGGTCGACGCCGGGCGGAAGGTGATCCGCCAGGCCAAGCTCCAACTGCACGCCTCCGACACCAGGGACGCCTTCGAGCGGATCGTTACCTTCACCGAGTCGATCGGGGGATTCGTCGCCAATGCCAACGTCCTTCCGGTGTCCAGCGAAGGGGCTCAACCCCAGATCACCATGATCCTCCGCGTCCCCTCCAGCCAGTTGACCACGGCGCTGCGGGCGATCAAGGACATCGCCGACGACGTGGTCTCCGAATCCCAGGGCGCCCAGGACGTCTCCGAGCAATTCGTCGACCTCGAAGCCAGGCTGACCAATCTCGGAGCCCTCGAGACCGAGCTCCGTGCCCTCCTCGAGGAGGTCAGAACCCATGCCGACGCCGACCCCGAGAAGCTCCTCCGGGTGTTCAACGAGTTGGCCTCGGTGCGGGGTCAGATCGAACAGATACAGGGACAGATCAACCACCTGGCCGACCTCACCGATCTGGCCACCGTGGAGGTGGGGGTCACCCAGACTCCGACCGCGGTCCCGATAGTCGAGGAGCCTTGGGCGCCAGGAGAGGCGGCAAGGGACGCCGCCCGTAGCCTGGTGGTGGCTCTTCAGGGAATGGCCAACTGGGTGATCGGGTTTGCGATATACACGCTGCCCGTGCTGATTCTGGTTCTGACCCTTCCCATCCTGGCCGTGGTGTACGCCTACCGGCGGTGGTGGAAGGGCCGGCCCCGAACATCTCAGGCAGGAGTGTCGGCACCGACGGCGTAGACCACTTCGCCGCCGATGATGGTGGTCTCCACGATGGCCCCGGCGAAACCCCCGTCCCGGAACGGGTCGCGGTCGAAGACCACCAGATCGGCCAGTTTGCCTACCGCCAGAGAGCCGGTCTCGGTCTCGGCATGATTGACATGGGCCGAACCGGTGGTGAAAGCACTGAGCGCCTGGAGTGGGGTCAGACGCTCGGTGGGGATCAACGGTGAGCCGCTGTCCCCGGTCCGGGTCACCGCCATCTCCACTTGCTCCATGACGTTGCAGGTCGAGACCCCCCAGTCACTCCCCATCGCCATCTTCGCCCCGGCAGTGAGGAGCGAGCCGAACGGGTATTGCCACCCGGCTCGTTCCGAGCCGAGGAACGGGATGGTCAACTCCTCCTGGTAGTAGTCGCGACAGGCCCATAGAGGTTGGGCGTTGGCCACCACCTCCAACGAGGCGAACCTGGGGATGTCATCGGGGTGGATCACCTGGATATGGGCAAGGTGATGACGGAGATCGGAGGGGCCGTTGACCACCCGGGCGTTCTCCACCGCGTCGAGGGCGTTGCGGACCGCCCGATCGCCGATCACGTGGAAGTGGCATTGGAACCCGAGTCGGTCGAGGCGGGCGACGATCTCGTCGAGTTGCTCAGGGTCGATGAAGTCCATTCCGTGGTTGTCGGTTGCCAGCCCATCGTCGCCGAGCCAAGGATCGAGCATCGAGGCGGTGAAGTTCTCGGCGACACCGTCCAGCATCAGCTTCACCGAGATGGGCCGGAACCGCGGGGCCGCCTCATGGCGACGCTCTACCAACTCGTCGATCTGTTCCAGGCCCCGGGCCCGGTCCCACCAGAGCGCCCCGACCACCCGGCCCTTGAGCCGGCCATCCCGGGCGATCTCGAGATACGTGGCCTGGATCTGAGGGTCGACGTGGGCGTCCTGCCAGCCGGTTACCCCGTAGCCCATCAACTCCCGCTGACCCCTGATCAGACCGGCCTCGATCTCGGCGGCGGTGTCCGCCGGGAGGTGACGCTCCACCAGCTTCACCGCCCCTTCGTGGAGAGTCCCCTGCGGGGACCCGTCGGGGAGACGCTCGATGCGACCGTCCACCGGGTCGGGAGTGGTGTTGTCGATGCCGGCGATGTCAAGTGCCCGGCTGTTGACCCAGGCGCTGTGCCCGTCGGCGTTCCACAGGATGGCCGGGCGATCGGGGACCGCCTGATCGAGGGCGACCTTCTCGGGACATCCCCGCTGGAACCAGGCCTGTGACCATCCCGCTCCGGTGACCCATTCCAGGCCGGAGTTGGCGGAGGCGTATTCGGCGATGACCGTGAGGGCGTCGTCGCCGTCTCCACAATCTCCAAAGTCGACCCGGAGCAGATCGAGACCGCTCTGTCCAGGGTGAACGTGGGCATCGATGAAGCCGGGTGTGAGCAGACGACCCTGCAGGTCGACCACGTCGGTGGCAGTAGTGACATGGGGGTCGAGGTCGAGGTCGTCCCCGACGGCAACCACCCGGTCGGCTCCGACAGCCAACCCGGTGACAAAGGGACGATCGGGATTGGCGGTGAACACCCGGCCGTTGCGGAACACACAATCAGCGGTCATCGCCCGCAGGCTAGGACCGAGCTACCAAGCTGCGACCTGGCAACCGCCTTGGGATGGTGCTCGGGCACGTTTCGCTGACTCGCCGTTCAGCTAGTGCCGCGTCACGGCACTAGCCTCCCCGCCATGGGATCTTTCTGGCACCCCTTCGCCGACATGACGTCGGTGCAACACAACCCGTTCATCGTCGACCGCGCCGAAGGGATCTACGTCTTTGACGAGCAGGGGAGACGCTACCTCGACGCCGCTGCCTCGCTCTGGTATCAGAACATCGGCTACGGGCGCGACGAGGTCATCGAGGCGATGGACGCCCAAGCCCGCAAGCTGGCCGCCTTCCACGCTTTCATCGACTACGGGACCCGACCCCCGATGGACCTCGCCGACCGGATCGCCTCGATCTCCCCCGACCCGGGGTCCAAGGTCTTCTTCGGCTCCGGTGGATCGGACGCGGTCGACACCGCAGCCAAACTGGCCCGCCGCTACCTCTCGGCGATCGGTCAGCCAGAGCGAACCGTGTTCATCGCCCGGGAATGGGCCTACCACGGGATGCACACCTACGGAACCACGCTGGGAGGTATGGAGCCCAACCGTCTCGGCTATGGCGGTGAACTGGTCGGTGACGTCGTCTACGTCCCCTATGACGACGCCGAGGCCGTGGAGAAGGCGATCGACCATGCCGGCGCCGACCGGATCGCCGGAATCTTCGTCGAGGCGGTGATCGGAGCCGGGGGAATCCGCCCGGTCAAACCGGAGTACCTGTCGGCGGTACGCGACACCATCCGTCAGGCCGGCGGTCTCTACATCTCCGACGAGGTGATCACCGGGTTCGGAAGGGTCGGCGACTGGTTCGCCGCCGGTCTCTACGACCTCGATCCCGACCTGATCACCTTCGCCAAAGGGGTCACCTGCGGCTACGCACCTCTGGGGGGCGTGGTGGCAGCCTCACATATCGCCGAGCCCTTCTTCACCACGCCTGGCCTGGTGTTCCGCCACGGATACACCTATTCGGGTCACAGCATCGCCTGCGCCGCTGGATTGGCGGTGATGGACATCCTCGAGCGGGAGAATCTCTTCGAGCGTGCCCAGGCCCTCGAGGGTGAGATCTACGACGCCCTGCTCCCCCTCGAAGAGCTTCCGGTAGTGGCCAACATCCGGCGTGGGGTCGGCGCCCTCTGTGCGATTCAGCTCGACTTCGGTGACGACGAGACCCTGCCGGCGAGGGCAGCTGTGGCCTGCCGCCAGGCCGGGGTCCTCACCCGGGCCATGGGGGGTGGCGCCCTCCAGGTCTCCCCCCCGCTGATCATGACTCCTGAGCAGGTGACCGAGATGGCATCGTTGCTCCAGGTCGGACTGACCGGTTTGTGAAGCACGTCCCTTTCTGGGTCGAGGACTACCCCCGACCCGACGGGCTGACAACAGGCCTGCCCTCGGAGACCGATGTCCTCATCGTCGGGTCTGGTCTAACCGGGCTGTCCGCCGCGCTGAGACTGGCCGAGGCGGGACGAACCGTCACCGTCATCGACGCCGGCGGCATCGCCGGCGGAGCTTCGTCGATGAACGGGGGGATGGTCTCCCCGGATGTCAAGGCAGGGATAAGCCGGGTCTATCGCCGTCACGGGCCCGAGATCGGCCGCCAGATGTGGGACTCGTCGGTCCGCTCCATCGAGATCGTCGAGGAGATCGACCGACGCCAGCGGGTCGACGCCCTGATCCACCACGGGGGGATGGCGGCGTTGGGCAGTGGTGAGCGTGATCGGCGAAGGTTCGAAGGCTCACTGAGGTGGTACCGGACGGAGCTCGGAGTCGACTGGGAGGTGTTGGGACCGAGCCGGATCAACGAGGTCATCGGTGGCGACTACTTCGACGTGGCGCTTTTCGAGCCCGAAGGGTTTGGGGTGCACCCCGCCCGGCTTTCGTTCGGAATCGCTGCCGAAGTCAGGGATGCCGGCGCCGTCCTGGTCGATGGCTGTGCCGCCGTCGCCATCCGCCAGACACCAGCAGGCCAGCTCGTCGACACCAGCCTGGGACCGGTCCGGGCCGGGGAAGTTGTCCTGGCCACCAACGGTTACACCACCGGTTCTCCCAGCCGGGCCCTGGCCCGGCTCGTCGTCCCCTTGGGCTCCTACATCATCGTCACCGAGCCGTTGGGCCCCGATCTGGCCGGGCGGATCTTCCCCGGCGGCGCCATGTCTTACACCAAGAAGCGGCTCCTCCACTACATGAGGAGGACACCCGACGACCGCATCCTTATCGGGGGACGGCGAAGCCTGCACACCGGGCTCGATCTCGACGAGTCGGCGGCCGACCTTCGTCGGGCGCTCCTCCGCTATTGGCCCGAACTCGCCCGACATGAGATCACCCACGTCTGGGGAGGGAAACTCGGTGTGCCTTTCGACCTCACACCCCACATCGGCCAGGTCGACGGTTCCTGGTACGCGCTGGGTTACGCCGGCCATGGCGTCGGCCTCGCCTTGCAGTTGGGCTACGAGCTCGCCGGGATGATCCTCGGCGAGGACCCACCCTCGGTGTTCAGCCGCATCCCCCACAAGGGCCGCTTCTACTACAACGGCAGGCCGTGGTTCCTCACCCCGGCCTCCGTCCTCTTTCGCACCCTCGACCGGGTAGGCCGATAGCCGACTCCAATCCAACGAAGACCGTGAGTTTCCTCGCTATCATTCTGAGCTATCATCCAAGCTAGCATTTGAGTATGGCTTCAACACGAACCACGTTCACCCTCGATGACGAGCTCGCCAGGCGTGCCCGGCAGCTCGGGATCAACATCTCGGCCGCGGCACGCGAGGGTGTGGCGGCAGCCGTAGGGGATGCGCTGGGGGCGGCCGATCGCCGCGCATACCAACGGACCCCTGAGCACACCGACACCGCCTGGGAGGATGCCGAAACATGGGGGGATGAGTGACCCGGGGAGAGATCTGGCTGGCCCAGGTGGGTCGCAAGCCCCGGCCCGTCCTGGTCCTCACCCGTCCCGAAGTGATCGATGTCCGCCAGCTGGTGACGGTCGCGGAGATAACCACCTCGATTCGAGGTCTCGTCGTCGAGGTGCCGCTCGATTCGACAGGAGCAAGCCTCCCCCAGCCGTCGGTGATCAATTGTGATGGGCTTCATACCGTGGCCCAGACCTCGCTCACCAAGAAGATCGGGCGGGCTGATGAGAGCACCATGAGCCAAGTGTGCTGGGCCGTCGCCTTCGCCCTGGGTTGCTGAGCCGACGGTCGCTTGGGCCAGCCTTAGACTTCCAAGGGATGACCAGCCGTGACCGTTTCCTCTTGATGGCCCCGCTGATCGGGTTGGCGGGTCTCCGACTCGTCCCGGCCACCAATGCCGGGCCAACACTGTGCCCCATCGCCCTGGCCACCGGAGTTGCCTGTCCGGGGTGCGGGATGCTCCGGGCAGTGTCCCACCTGATCAGGGGAGATGTTGCCACTGCCCTGACTTACCACCCGCTGGTGTTGTTGATCCTCGGCCTGGCCGCGGTGTCCTGGGTCTGGTTCCTGCTCCGGAAGCTGGGAAAGATCGGGCCTTTCCCGGCTGTGGCGGTCAACGCCGGGCTGGCGACGACAGCGGTTCTGCTGGTCGGGGTGTGGGTGATTCGCCTGACCGCGGAGACGCTCCCGCCCGTCTGACACGTTTCAGATACCGGATGCCCAACGAGGCGGCCCCGGCGGTCAAGGCGACCGACATCGGGACCAGCCACTTCGCCCCGGCGAGCTCGGACAACGCCGAGGTGACCGGTGCCCGTCCCCCGGTGGGGCTCAACACCCAGGAGCCGATCCGGAGCAACACGGCAAAGCTGAGGGCTCCCAGCGCCAGTCTGGAAAGCAGCTTCCTCACCTCGGTCACCGAATCCGGCGCCGACCGGGCGGCGACCGCACCCGACAAGGTCATGGTGATCAGCGCCATGACGGCGGCGGTGCCCAGCCGGGTGGCGATCGGGGAAGCCGGGCCGACCTGGGGCCTCGAGCCCGCCCTGACCACGACGAGGGGATCGAGACCATCGATCAGCTCGGCCACCTTGGCCGGCGGGACCATTCCCCCGGCCGAGATGCTCACCGCCTCGGTGATCGCGGGCAACGCCGGGCGGAGCACCCCGGCCACGTCGACCACCGCTCCGCCGGGCTCGGTCGAACCGGCGGCGAGGACCACCTCGACAACCAGGCGATCCAGGGACCGGGAGACGGCCGGCGTCGTCATGATGCCGCGGACGGTGGAGTCGACCACTGCAGGTTCCAGCCCGGCATTGACCATCTCCTCCCCGATCCATCCGGCGACCAGGTCGACCACCGGCACCGCACCGGACAGCGGCGACATCGACTCGGCCAGGGTCTCGGTGTCGACCACCATCGCCCGACCCCACATCGCGATGAGGAAGACGCTGACCGACAACCCGAACACCCAGCCGGCGACCCCACCGGCGATCTTCTTGGTCACTTGATGACCAGAGCCGGGTTGGTGCGAATCCTCGGCCGCTTGGCGACCACGGCCGCGGCCAGGGCATCGAAAGCGGTCTCCGCCTCGGAACCGGGAGCAGCCATCGCCACGGGTTCACCGACATCCGCTCCACGCCCCATGGCGGGGAGCAGAGGCACCTGGGCCATCAGATCGACCCCGATCTCTCCAGCCAATTCGGCCCCGCCGCCGGCTCCGAACAACTCGTATCGTTTCCCGTCGTCACCGGTGAACCAGGCCATGTTCTCCACCACTCCGATCACCTCCTGGTCGACCTCGGCAGCCATCAGGGCGGCGCGGCGAGCAACCCGCTGGGCCGTCCGCTGTGGGGTGGTCACGATCAGCACCTGGGCGCGGGGCAGGAACTGGGCCATCGAGATGGAGATGTCACCGGTGCCCGGAGGCATGTCGACGATGAGGAAGTCGAGGTTGTCCCAGAAGACGTCTTTGAGGAACTGCTCCACGGCCTTGTGGAGCATCGGACCCCGCCATATCACCGCCTTGTCATCGGAGACGAAGTAGTCCATCGACATCACCTTGACCCGGTGAGCCACCGGCGGAACGATCATCTCGCCCACCATGTAAGGGGGCCGATCGATCCCCAACATGGCGGGGATGGAGAACCCCCAGATGTCGCCGTCGACGATTCCCACCTTGTGACCGGCCCGGGCGAGAGCTACGGCGAGGTTGGCCGACACCGATGACTTCCCGACGCCGCCTTTGCCCGACGAGACGGCAATGGTGCGGGTCGACGACCCCGGCTCGCCGATCGGAGGGCCGGCGTCTGCCTTGAGCCCTTCCATCCAGATGCGGGCGGCGTCGTCGTCCATGATCTCGACATCCACCTCGGCGCCCCGGGCATACGGAGCAAGGGCATCCTGGAGGCTTTGATCGAACACGTTTGGCGGGTTGGGGACGGGAAGCAACAGCCCGACCTGGATCCTGCCCGCCAGCTTCTTGGAGACCGATCGCACCAGCCCCAGGTCGCCCAGGGTATGGCCGATGAACAGAGGCGACTCGATGGAGGCGACGGCGTTGTGTATCTCTTGTTGGGTGGCCATTGCCTCTCCCCACGGGGCTAGGTGGTAGGTGGGGAGCCCAAACTATAATTGCGGCCATCTCCTACCCAGGAACCCCAGCCAGCATGGATACCGACACACTCGATCGGCGCATCTCCGACCTGACGTCGGCACTCGGCGACCCGACACGCCGGGCCATCTACATCGCGGTCAGGGAGACACCCGACCCTCTGACCACCTCGAGTGTGGCCGTCCTCTTCGACATCCATCCCAACGTGGCGCGTCATCATCTCGACATCCTCGTCGAGGAGGGCTACCTAAGGGTCAGCAGCCGCCGGCCTGCGGGTGGGCCGGCCGCAGGGAGACCGGCGAAGAGCTACGAGGCCACCAACAAGGAGGTCTCGGTCCATTTCACCCCCCGTCGATTCGAGATGCTCACCGAGATGCTGTTCAAGGTGCTCGAAGAGTTGGCACCGGAAAACGTATCCGAGGTCGCCGAGAAGGTGGGCCGAGCCTACGGCGAGCAGCTCGCCGCCGAGATCGGCGGCCCCGACGATCCGGGATACGACGACGCCGTCCAGGCCGTGGCCAGTGCCATGACCGGACTGGGCTTCTCGGTCGACCCCGATGTCGAGGGCCAGCGTCTGCTCACCTCACATTGCCCGTTCGGCGAGACCGCCACCACCCATCCCGAGGTGATCTGCTCCCTCGACCGTGGGATCGTGGCCGGCCTGTTCGGTGCTCTCTCCTTCCCCTGCAACCCGGT